>CACYDK010000047.1 GCA_902773155.1 uncultured Ruminococcus sp. | reverse complement strand
GTTACCGATACCTGCGGCGAGCATTGTTACGCCGAGATCAGCGACCATCTTACACTCCTGAGGATCAGCGCACTCGCCGGCGCCGATAACGCCGTCTTCCTCGCCGCCGATGGAACCAACCTCAGCCTCTATGGAAAGACCCTTTTCGTTACAGATAGCTACTAATTCCTTAGTCTTGGCAACGTTCTCTTCGATCGGATAGTGCGAGCCGTCGAACATGATGGAGCTGAAGCCGGCGGCGATGCAGGCCTTGGCGCCCTCATAGGAGCCGTGGTCGAGGTGGAGAGCTACGGGAACTGTGATGTTGAGCTCCTCGAGCATACCGTTGACCATACCTACAACGGTCTTATATCCGCACATATACTTGCCCGCGCCCTCGGATACACCGAGAATTACAGGAGACTGGAGCTCCTGAGCGGTCTGTAAAATAGCCTTTGTCCACTCAAGGTTGTTGATGTTGAACTGTCCGACCGCGTATTTGCCGGCCTTTGCTTTGGTGAGCATTTCTTTAGCGTTTACTAATGGCATAATGTTTACCTCCGGAAATAAAATTTCATAGAGTGCGCGTCCGCACTGTATGCTTGTTTACATTATACATTAAATTTACAATAATATAAAGGGGTTTTCGTAATTTTTTTGACAATTTTCATAAGTTTTTTCACGGTTGTCTGTATTGTTTAAAGCGCTAAAGTGTGCTATAATCAGTACATAGTTTTAAAACAAGGTGATCGTATGAGAATATCAGATTTATATAACAATGAAAAAACCGTGCTATCCTTCGAGGTTTTTCCCCCAAAGAAAACTTCGCCGATCGAGTCCGTCTACGGCGTGCTCGAGGAGCTGTGCGACCTTAAGCCCGCCTATATGAGCGTGACCTACGGAGCCGGCGGAACAGCCAGCGACAACACCTGCGCCATAGCTACCCGGGTTAAGCACACCTACGGGGTCGAGGCGCTCGCTCATATAACCTGCGTAAACAGCTCAAAGGACGAGGTTTCACGCGTGCTCGATAGCTTTAAGGAAAACGATATCGAAAACGTGCTCGCCTTAAGAGGTGACATCGTCCCGGGGCTTCCGCCGAAAACCGATTTTCATCACGCCAGCGAGCTAACGGAGTTTATAAAGCAAAAGGGCGGTTTTTACGTTGCCGGAGCCTGTTATCCCGAGGTTCATCCCGAGGCCGAGAACGAAATTACCGACATTTTGAACCTCAAAAAAAAGGTTGACGCCGGAGCTGAATTCCTGATTTCCCAGCTTTTCTTCGACAACCAGAGCTTCTATGATTTTGAGAAGCGGTGTCGGCTCGCGGGGATAACCGTGCCTATCGAGGCCGGTATCATGCCCGTCGTAAACACAAAGCAGATCCAGCGCATGGTATCGCTCTGCGGCGCCTCGCTTCCGTCAAAATTCTCGCGCATTATGACCCGCTACGAGAGCCGTCCCGAGGCGCTGCGCGACGCGGGTATCGCCTACGCGATCGACCAGTGCGTCGACCTGATTTCGAGCGGAGTGCGCGGCATCCACCTCTATACCATGAACAACCCCTACGTAGCCCGCAGGATAGTTGAGGGCGTGGGAAAACTGCTGTGATTACTCTCGAAGGGATCGACCGCGCCGAGACGATCAGATATCTTGGAAACAGCCGCGTCAATATGAACGAGGATATGAGCGCTCTTCTCGACTCGTGCGAGAAGGAGCTTCTGCGGCACATCGAGGTAAAGTATCTTTACAAAACTGTACCTGCCGAGAATTCTCCGCTGATTTCCGGAAGCGACATTCGCGCTCACCTTAAGGACTGCGATAAAGCCGTCATTATGTGCGCGACTCTCGGCCGCGAGGTCGACCGTATAATAAAAATAGCTCAGATCACCGATATGTCCCGGGCGGTGGTGCTTGACGCCATGGCGAGCTCGGCGATAGAGTCGGTTTGCGCCCGGCTCGAAAAGCAAATAGCCCGCGAAAACACCGGGCGCTACCTTACGTGGAGGTTTTCTCCGGGCTACGGCGACTACCCCATTGAGCTCCAGAGCCTCTATCTGTCTCTGCTCGACGCTCCGAGAAAAATCGGGCTCTGCGCTAACCAAAGCTCAATGCTCATACCCACAAAATCCGTAACAGCTATTATCGGGCTGAGCGAAAAACCCGTTGAGAACCGACGCCGCGGCTGCGCGACGTGCTCTCTCGCGGGCGAATGCAAATTCAGAAAGGCGGGCAAACGCTGTGAATTTTAAAGAACTACTGAAAGGCGATTTCGTAATACTCGACGGAGCTACCGGTACAATGCTCCAAAAAAGCGGGCTTAAGCTCGGAGAGCTTCCGGAATCGCTGAATATTACCCGTCCCGAGGTCGTAAAAAACGTCCATAGAATGTATATCGAGGCAGGCACTCAGATCATCACGACCAACACCTTCGGCGCGAACGGCTATAAAACGAAGGACAGCGGCTACACCGTAGATGAGCTGATAAAGTCGGCGGTCAAAAATGCGCGCGAGGCCTCAGGCGGCCGCGCTCTCGTGGCTCTTGAGATCGGGCCTATCGGCCAGCTTTTGGAGCCTGCCGGTTCGCTTTCCTTTGACGAGGCCTACGACTACTTTAAGGAACAGATCATCGCCGGAGCCGACGCCGATTTGATATTCTTTGAGACCTTCACCGATCTTCTCGAGCTTAAGGCCGGGGTGCTCGCCGCAAAGGAGAATTCCGACAAGCCTATTTCGGCCTCAATGACCTACGAGAAAAACGGCCGAACCTTTGCCGGAGTCAGTGTAAAAAGCGCGGTTTTGACCCTTGAGGGGCTCGGCGTCGACGCGCTCGGAGTAAACTGCTCGCTCGGCCCGAACGAGCTTAAGCCGATCGTTAAGGAGCTTTCCGAGCTCGCTAGCGTTCCTGTTTTTGTTAAGCCCAACGCCGGACTTCCCGACCCAAACAGCAACACCTACGACGTTAGCCCCGAGGAATTTGCCGAGGCCATGAGCGAAATTACGGACTACGGCTGCGTAAAACTCGTCGGAGGCTGCTGCGGCACAACGCCCGATTATATCGCGGCTCTTAAAAAGGTCGTCGACAAAAAAAGCTTTAGAATGAACGACAACCCCAAATGCACCTCGGTCTGCTCGGCGACCTCCGCTGTAGACATCAGCGAGCCGAGGGTTATCGGCGAGAGGATAAATCCGACCGGAAAGAAGCTCTTTAAGGAAGCCCTAATAAACAACGACATCGACTACATCCTGTCGCAGGCTATAAGCCAGGTAAACGCCGGAGCTGACATTCTTGACGTAAACGTCGGACTGCCGGAGATTGACGAGCGCGAAATGATGGTGCGCGTAATAAAGGCTCTGCAGTCCGTGGTAGACGTACCCCTGCAGATAGACAGCACCAAGCCCGAGGTGCTCGAGGCCGCGCTTAGAATATACAACGGCAAGCCCATAGTAAACTCCGTAAACGGCGAGGAAAAGTCGCTTTCATCGGTGCTTCCGCTCGTCAAAAAGTACGGAGCGGCGGTGGTCGGACTGGCTCTCGACGAGAACGGGATCCCAAAAACCGCCGAGGGACGCTTTGAGATCGCCAAGAGAATAGTTGAGCGCGCGAAGGAATACGGGATCGACCCCAAGAACGTGTATATCGACTGTCTGACGCTGACGGTTTCAGCCGAACAGGCCGGCTGTCGCGAGACTCTTAAGGCGCTTCGCCGCGTAAAGGAAGAGCTCGGCTGTAAAACCTGTCTGGGAGTTTCCAACATCAGCTTCGGCCTGCCGAACCGTCCGCTTATCAATCATATTTTCCTGACTATGGCGCTCGAGGAGGGGCTCGACCTTCCGATAATCAACCCAAACGACGACGATATGATGGGAGCCGTGAGAGCGTTCAAGGTGCTTTCGAATATCGATAAGAACTCAACGGACTTTATCTCAAGCTACAGCGGCGGAGAGCCTAAAAAGCCCGTGATAAGCTCCTCGAGGCTCACACTTCCGGAGGCAGTGAGAGCGGGACTCAAGAGCGAAGCCGCGTCGGTTACGGAGAGCCTTCTTGAAAAGACCGACGCGATGGAAATAGTCAACACTATGCTCATCCCGGCGCTCGACCGCGTGGGAGTGGATTTTGAGAAAAACAAAATCTTTCTGCCTCAGCTTATCCAGAGCGCGAACACCGCTCAGGTCTGCTTCGATGTGATCAAACGCCGGCTTGCGCGCGACAGCTCGGCGCCTGTATCGAAGGGAAAGATTATTCTAGCCACGGTCAAGGGCGACATCCACGATATCGGAAAAAACATAGTCAAGGTTCTGCTCGACAACTACGGCTACACCGTTGTCGACCTAGGCCGCGACGTGCCGCCGGAGCTAATTGTCGAGACCGCCGTAAAGCAGAACATCCGGATGATCGGACTGTCCGCGCTTATGACGACGACCCTCGGCAGTATGGAGAGCACAATAAAGCTCGTGCGCGCCGAGCCGAAGCTCAGCGGATGTAAGATCGCCGTCGGCGGAGCGGTCCTCACAGCCGACTACGCCGCTAAAATCGGGGCGGATTTCTACTGCAAGGACGCCAAGGAAACCGTAGACGCGGCTAAAAAAGTTTTCGGTTAACTCCGGATGTTTTCATCGGTACAAAAGATCATTTAATATGAATCAAAAACCGGCTCAGCCTTATCTGGCTAAGCCGGTCATTTTTTTATGATATCTGACAGAAAGCTGTCTTTTTGCGGAAAACAAACCGCAAAGCATATTACGTGCTTTTTTCAGAGGACGGAGAGCTCATATCGTCGGTAACGGCGAGTATCGCGACCGCGATCGCCCTGGTTCCGTTAACGGGATTCCGCGAGATGTGCTTTAACAGGATGTGCGCGCTTGAGTGGTCAGCCAGCTCAACGTCCGGCACGGAAGTAATCCCGCTGTCGGCGCATTGTCCGAGCGCCTGCATAAACGCTCCGTTATTCCTGCCGTCTACGCAACTGGATTCTTCGCCAAACGGCACGCGGCCTATCGTTCTCTGTAAAAACGCGCGGAAGGAATTGTTGCAGCGCAAAAGCTTGTAGTCGTTGAACCTTGATTCATAGATCGCCATCGGCAGCGCGTTAAAGTAGTTTCTAAAGGATTCCGGCTCGTTGTTTACTATTATAGCCGGATCGTAGAGATTCAGTCTGCCTATCGCCGAATAGTACTCGGATTCGGCGGGATTCTCAAAGCTTATATTCCTTCCGTCCTTATAAAGCTCAAGAGTTTTTTCGAGCGGCATAGGCTCGCAATAGAAATCGCCCTGTAGCATCGTACAGCCGATTTCGCGCAGGAAACCGGCCTGCTCCTTTGTTACGACTCCCTCGCAAACCGAGTCCAGGTCGAGCGAGGCGGCCATCTTGACGAGCTCCGTGAGAATGATCCGGCTTTTGCCCCCGTCGTTGAACTCATCCATAAAGCGTTTTTCGAGCTTGATAACGTCAAACCGAACGTTGCGGAAAATATCGAGCGACGAATAGCCGCTTCCGAAATCATCCATCCATACCCGGAATCCGAGCTCTCTGAAACGCTCAAGCCTGCTCTTTATATAGTCGAAATCGCGGCCGAGAACGTTCTCGGTGACTTCGATATTTATCATTTCCCTATTTATTCCGGATTCGTCTACGAGACGTCTGACCTCCTCAACGATGTCGCATACGTCGAAATCGACGCGAGAGAGATTTATGACGCCTGGGACGACGTAAAGCCCCTCCTCCCTCTGGCGCTTTCTTTTCTTGAGCACCTGCTCCAAAACGTAGAGGTCGAGCTTATAGATAAGCCTGGATTCCTCGAGTACCGGAATGAACTCATCCGGCAGGAGCATGCCCCTGATCGGATCGTTCCAGCGAGCGATGGCCTCCTCGGCGCAAACGCGCCCGTTGGCGGCGCGGATTATGGGCTGATAATATGTTTCGATCCAGTTTTCCCTTATGGCGAGATCGAGATTGTCGATTATATACTGGCGCCCCTCCGCCTGAAGGAGCATTGCGTCGTTGAAGTAACAGTAGATCGAAATATAGGAATTTCGCATCGAATCGCAGGCGAATTTTGCCCGGTCGCAGGCTGTGCTAATAGCCACAGCACCGGTTTTATCGAGATAGATTCCGGCGCGTACGGGAAGAGTATAGCCATCGCTGTCGTCGGCAAACTCCTCAAATATCTTCTCCAGCTTTTCCTCGAGACCCTGAGCGTCGGTATATACGCAAAAATGATCGGAGCCAAAGCGGCAACAGTTCTCGTTGCTGAACTGTTTTTTCAGCAAATTGGCGAATCTTCTGAGAAGCTCGTCGCCCTTGGCAAAGCCGTGCTTGCGGTTAAAAAACTTAAGTCCGCTTAGATCCAAAAACATTATAGCAGCTGTGCCGCCGGAAACAAGGAAGCTCTTCATCCATTCCTCCGCCAGCTCAAAGAAATATGTCATACTGGGAAGGCCGGTGAGGAAATCAAAATGGTTTTTTACTACGATGCTCTCCTCGTGGAGCGAGGTGCTGAAGCTTCTGTTAAGTCCTGGCTCGTTGCTCGGCAGGTCGTCCGAATAGAGCCCCTCGTCGGAATACCAAACGTAAGCGAGCCTTACGCCGTCGTCGGTGACGACGTGTTTTCCGAAGGAATGAATGATCCGGTAGCCGTCGTCCTTTAAGGTTTTCGTGCGGTAAACTACATCGAAATCTCCGCCCTCTGTCGCAAAGCGAACCGCTGCGTTCGCGATTCTGGCAACGTCGTCGGGATGAGCGTCGCGATACATATCGTTATCCATAAGGTAGTACGCGAAATCCTTGTCCTCACACCCGTACAGATCAAGAAACCCCTTCGAAAGCGCAAGGGTCACGACCCTCTTCTCCGTAAACTGGTAAACCGCCATAGGGACACAGAGGTTTTCGATTACCGCCTTTTCGGCAGAGTTGAGCAAATACTTTTCCATTATAATTCTCCCGTTTTCACTCCGCTGAGCAATATTGGCTGTGTTTACCAAATAATACGCGAAGTTCACTAATGTAGTACAATTTATAATAGCTTTTTTCCGTCATTATGTCAAGAAATCAATTGAGATAAGCAAAAATTTAGACCGGGTAGACTGAATCGCCGTTTTGTCTACCCGGCCGAAGCTGATAATTCCAGTATTATTTTTCTTTTGTCAATTGCTCCTGCTTTTCTTTTTCCTTGGCTTCTTCGACCTTGCCCTTTGTAAAGTAGGCAAAGGGAGCTGTGAAGAATACTACTCCGTAGTAGTTTATAAAGCGCCAAATGAGCGCGGCGCTCTTGAGCGTTCCGTGAGCGAAGAAAAGGCCGAGTATCGTTGTAAAGCAGAGCTCGGACGCTCCGGAGGCTCCGGGGATCGGAACCATTCCGCTTATAAGGTTTACATAGGCCTGAGAGGTTATGACCTTGATGGGTCCGTACATCTCTCCCCCGTTCGAAAAAGGAGTTTCGAGCGCAAGGTAGATAAAATACGTTACCAAAAACATAAAGAAGAGCTCCAAAACCGTAAACAGAGCCGCAGGAGCCAAAAGCTTTGGCTTGCGGTAAATGTCGCGGTTACTGGTGTGGAAATTGTCGAGCTGTTCGTCGATCACAGCTACCTTCTCGTCTACATTTTTGATTATACGTATCTTGTGGAGGAGCTTTGCCAGAGCCATGATCAGCTTTCGCGAAAGCTTCGGCTTAAAGCTGAACATAAGCATTACCACCGTAACTCCGATTTGAGTAAAGAAACCGAAGCCGAGCAGCACAAGGATCTGAACCGCATTCTCCATATTGAGAATAGTCGTAAAATTGAACGCGACGGAGGCGATGTTTATAGTTGTCAAAATCACCTGATAAACCATAAATTTCTGCATGAGCCGCGAGGTGCTGTAGCCTACGCTTATCCCCATAGAATGCATAAGATAGACCTGCATCGGCTGGCCGCCCGTAGACGACGGAGTTACCGCGCACCAGAACAGCCCCATCAGAGAAACCTTTACGGCCTCGGAAAATTTAAACTTTGGGTAATCGTCCTTGATAAAAATATATATGAGAAGCGTCTCGAAAAACATAAACACGAGCTCCGCCAAAAGCGCGAACGCCACCCAGTACCAGATTACCTCGGTTTCAGAGTGCAAAAGGTCGTTAAGACCGTCCTTGCTGAAGAAGAAATAGAGCACTATCCCCACGCAAAGCCCGATAACGAGAAAGTTAAAAATATGCTTTGGTTTTATATTAAGCTTTTTCATGATCGGTTTCCCCTTAAACATGCTTTCAAAGGCGCGCTTTGCGCGCGTTTCGGATAATCACAGTACGTTTCTGCGCGGCAGAAAACTCTGCGGAGATAATCAAAAGCCGGATCAGAGCTTGCTTACTACTCCGGCGTAAACAGGGATATATCCCTCGTTGTCGACTACCATAAAAACAAACGGGCGGTCAAACCTTACCTTTTTCTTTGGCTCAAGCTTCTTTGAGTCAGAGAGTGCGGGCTTGGAGCCCGACGAGCCGGAGGCTGTCACCGAAAAATCGGCAAAGGAGTGGATCACTCCGGCGGAGGCCTTTCGGCCGTGAGTAAGACCCGAAAACGAACCGTCGGAGAAAATCTCCGTCACGCCCAGAGCCTTCAGCGTTTCACTAAAATCTAAGCTGCCGCTCAGCTTAAACTCCGGAAGCGAAGCCTCGCAGGTATTGAATACGCTCATACTGTCTATGATATTCTGATACTCCACTGTGTCTAGCGAGGAGATCAGCTGTGAAAGCGTTGTTTTTCCGGTCGGGACAAGTGCGATAAACTTGCAGGGAGTGGATTTGTAGTCCTTTATTACACCCTCGCAGTTTTTTCCGCTGATGTAATACTCCACGCTGTTCAGAAAGCTCACGTCCGAGCCTCCGTTGAAGCTGCCCTTATTTACCGAGTCGCTGCCGTAGCCGGAAAGCCATCTGTCCTTAAACAGCGCGCTCGACGCGAGGTTTAAGTCGCCGTCTAAGCTTTTGAAGGCAGTTTTGTCTTTCCCCTGAGTTTTATCGGCAATGTAGGAATTGATCTCGGATAGGAGCTCGTCAGAGGAGAAGTCGAGCTTAAACAGACCCTGATTATAAAAATCCTTGCTTTTAACCAGGAATTCGTGTCCTACCGATATGTCGTCCCCAAAGAAAACGTCTCCGTTTATATCGACATATTCCTTTCCGCTCAAGGCCTCGAGCCGGCTATAAAAATATCCGGCGCAGGCGTTCTGGTTGTCGAGGGCGATATTCTTTCCCGTTACGCGCTTGAGCTGAGAGCGGCTTTTTCCCGAAGCGGCGTTCTGCAAAAGCGAGAGCTGAGCATAGACAGCCGCGGGAGAAAACAAAACGTTTTCTCCTTCCTTGCAGATCGTCTTTAGGGCTTTAACGGTAAAGCTCTGCGTAGCGGTTTTGAACGAGGAGTACGAGGGCGGTGCAGAGGTTGTTCCGGATATGAAATTATAAGTCGCCTGATCATCCGCGCTAATGCTTGCGGCCAGGTCGTTTTCCGCGCTGAGCGTTTTGCCCGAGCACGATGAGAACGCCGCGGCGCACAAAAGCGCAAGTATAATAGAGAGTATTTTTTTCAATGCGTTACTCCGTAATAATAGATTTTATTAGATTCAGGATCTTTTCCGAGGAATGCCCCTCGTAGATTTTTTCGCAGTTCCGTCTCATTTTTTCAAGGGAGTTCTCGTTACTGATAAGTCCCCTTACTACATCGGCCGGGTTTTTATCGAGCACAACAGCCGCGCCCTTAGAGCAGAGGTATTCGGCGTTGTCGGTTTCCTGACCGGGATAAGCGCTGTAAATCGCCATCGGAAGTCTGCACTGCAAACTTTCGCTGACCGTAAGTCCGCCCGGCTTGGTGATAATAAGGTCGGACGAATGCATATAGTCCTCGACATTGTTTACAAACATAAGGAGCTTGGTATTTTTGAGAGCTACCTTCTCGAATTCATCGTAGAGCTTTTTGTTGTTGCCGGTTATCACTACGACCTGACAATCATCGAGCTTTGAAGCGATCTCCTTATAAAAAACCATCACGCTCGCGACTCCGAAGCTTCCGGCCATAAACAGAACGGTTTTTTTGTCCTGATCAAGACCTAGCTTCTTGCGTAGCTCGCGCTTATCCGTTTTTGCCGCGAATCTCTCGAATACCGGAATACCAAAGGGATGCACCTTATCGCGCTCTACTCCGTAACGGCGCTTAAAGTCGTCGACCATCTCGGGACTGCTGACCACGTAGTGATCCACTCCCTCAGAAATGTACGTAAGGTGCGCCTTAAAGTCGGTTATCAGCGAAATAACGGGGACGTCGATCAGTTTTTTCTTTTTTAATTCGCCAAGCATAGTAGTAACGAAGGAGTGACAGGAAATAATAACATCGGGCGAAAAGCTGTTGATTACAGGAAGAAGCGATTTCTTTCTTGTGTTGTTGATGCTGTTGCAGAGGCCGTTCATCGGACTCTTTTTATCGGAGCTTCTGTATATCGCCCCAAAAAACTTCGGAGTGTGCTTAGCTACAAAATAATAGCCGTTGACCACGAAGCCGTTGTATAGCCTTCCTCCGAGCTCGAGGCCGTCCTTAACCATTACCTCGGCGCCCGCGTGAGTCTCAAAATATTCCTTTAAAGCTGCCGCGGCGCGCTTGTGTCCGCCGCCTGTCGACGCTGTAAAAATCAATACTTTCATATAGCACCCCTATAATAACATTCATCACTAATTATATACAATTCGCGTGAAAAATTCAATATGTAAATTGTACAAATGGTCAAATTTTTGCTTTTCAAAGAATTCGGGACAAAAAATAGCGAAAAACACTTTATTTTTGTCGAAAAAAGGTATATTATAATGTATGTAAAATTGTAAGGTATAGAAAAATGCGCACGCACGATATAATGGAGAAAAAATTGAACGACTATTATTCTGATAAATATAATTTAGATGTTTACAACGAGCCCACGCGCGAGGTTCCGGCAAAAAAGCCGAGCTCGCGAGGCAATACTCAGACGCGCCACGCCGCTAAGACGCGCGGCAAGACCAGGCACGCCGCGGCTCGTTATGCTCAAAAACCCCCTGTTGCCGAAAAAAAAGACGGGAGAGTTGCGCCAAAACGCGTAGCGAAGGATAACAACGCCTACCGCGCTAAGAAAAAGCCGATGACTAAGAGCAAAAAGACTCTTGTCGCGGTAATAGCAGCTTTGTGCGCGCTCGGTGTTATCGCCGCCGGCGTCTTTTTCGGAACGGGGCTTTTTCGTGAGTTTAAAAAAAGCCAGCCCTTCAAGTACTCCCAGGGAGTCTACGTCGCCGGAATAGATATCGGAGGACTATCGGAGGACGAAGCTCTTACCAAGCTGAAAGAAAACTCTATGGCTGCGGTTCAGAACCTTAAGCTCAGCGTCAATGCGAACGGAGTAAAAAAGACATACAAAAAAGACGATTTTGAGTATAAATTCGACTATAAAACTCCCCTTGCCGCCGCCAAGATCTACAGCTTAAAGGAGCAGGGGATCTACGAGGAGCCCACCGACGCCTCCGGAAATACGACGGCGACCGAAGCGACCGCCACGGAGCTGCCGGAGTATGAGCTTCGCTACAGCGTCAAGAGCGATTCGATCGAAAGAAACGTACGTAAGCTCGCGCTAAAGGTCAACAAAAAATCTGTAAACGCGAAGGTCTCCAAATTTACCCCCTTCTCCTATGATCGCTTCACCTATAAGGAGGGAAAGGACGGCTACAGGCTCGTTCGCAGTAAGCTTGAAAAGCAGATCGCAAAGTTTATAAAATCGGGAAAGGCGTCAGGAAAGATCAACGCCGAGGTCGAGACCCTCGCCCCGGATATCACGGTTGAGGATCTTAAGAACAACATAGTCGGACTTTCCACCGCTACCTCATACTCCTACAACACCGAGAACGGCAACACTAATATGCGTTTAGCGCTTGAGGCCTGTAACGGCTCCGTAATCGAGCCGGGCGACACATGGTCGTTCAACGACTGCACGGGCGATACGAACCTTGAGAAGAACGGATACAAAAAGGCCACGGTCATATCTAACCAGAAGCTCGAGCAGGGCGTCGGCGGCGGCATATGTCAGGCAAGCACTACGATATTCAGAGCCGCGCTCTTCGCGAATATGGCGATCGTCGAGAGGCATAACCATTTTTGGGCTTCCTCCTACGCCGCTCCCGGAGAGGACGCTACGATCGACTACCCCAACCTCGATTTAAGGCTCAGAAATATAACCGACTACCAGATGTTCATGGAGTGTGCTATGGAGGGTCAGACGCTAACCGTAAATATCTACGGATATCAGGATCCCTCCTATGATAACATTAAGGTATATACCGAGAACTACGACGTAGTAAAGGGCGAGAACTACAAAACAACCACCTACCGCGTGCTCTATCTCAACCATGAGATCGTAAACGAGGAGACTATTTGCCACTCGACATACAGCCTTACCGACGGCTACAGCGTAAAGGATCCCGACAGCGGCTCCTACCGCGTGACCGTTTACGGAGAGACCTTCTCCGAAGCCGAGCCTGAAACAGAGCCCGAAACCTATGCCGACGAGGAAGAGACGATCTCTGAGGAGGAAACCTCCGTCTACGACGACTCGGCGGATTACAGCGACGACTCGGCCGAATACAGCGACGAGGGCTACGAATCCGCGGACGATTACTCCGGCGACGAATACTCTGAATACGAGTACGAGGAACCGGAAGCCTACGGCGTTGACCTGCCGGAGGAGTATATAGAGTAACCTCGGGCTTGCGGTCAAAACACAATAGCATTTAAGGCAACACCGCGTGATTCGGGTGTTGCCTTAATTAATAACGATGGTCGGGAAACCAAGTCCTTCAATGCGAGGATTTAGCTTCCCGACCTTTAGTTTTTATTCAATTTGTTGATCAAATCACGGATCCTGCTCAGGAAGATCCTTGCCGGCGCTTGTGGGATCCTGTACCTCGGGAGGGCTTGCGTTCAGTATATCCTCTTCCGCGTAGCGGATGAGCTCGATTTCGGGCTCTGAATAAGTCTTTTTAATCATAATCTTCTCATATCCTTTCTGTCCGCGTTTTTGCGGACAACCATTTTAATAATTCTTGACCGAACAGCCGTATTTGTACATCGCCTTAAGCAGATCGCCGGTCGAGCTGTTGTTCCAACCTCTTTTTATGTAGGAGGCTATGTTGGTTCGGTAGGTGTTGCTGATAACCGTGCTGCCGTTCATTATCTTGAAGTAGAAATTCTTCTCCATCTGATCGGGCGTTACGGCCTTGAAATAATACCAGTACGAACCGTCGGACTGTTTTTTAAAGGAGCTTTTATCAATAACCCAGTGATCGTTCGCGTCGTCGCTTGTTACGTCGATCTTGAGATTTGAGGACTCCGGCGCCGTAAAGTGCAGTCTCATGTAGACAGCGTCGTTGAGGTTGATCGTGAAGCCCGTCCACGTGGCTGTCGCGCCGGAAAGCACAACGTGATTAACGTCGCGATCCAGGGTAGGCTGCGAGATGGTCTGGGTTCCAAACGCCTGCTGAGCCGAGGTCAACGCCGAATTGGCGAGATCGTCGGTATGATAGGGCACGTACTTCTGGGTCTCGGAGGCGTAATTCAGGAGGTCGACAATAAGCCTTGAGAGCTTTGTTTGTGAGGTTTCTCTATTAAGCGTGGTCATACAGTAATCCACAGGTGAATTCTCGCTTGTCGGATTGCTCTGGTAATTTCTGCCGTCGTACTTTGCGTGAAGCACAGCGTATATTTTGGTTTTCATCTCGTAAGGCGTGATTCCGGTGTAGTTGAAGATGTAGTCGCCGTTATCGTCATTGTAGTAGCTACGAACCGTGCGAGTTCCGGAAACACCGTCTGGCGTTGTATAGTGGAATACGACGTAGGGGTCGGTATAGCCGATCGTATCAAAAAATGATTTGTCGACCTTGAATTTGTAGCCTATGTTCGTATTCAGATTAAGAAACTTGCTCTTGAATTTTAGGTCGGTCGGATCGACATAGCTGTTGGACGGATTTGTGATATCGACATATCCGCTGCCGGTCTTTTTAGCTCCTAACACGCTTCGGTAGGTAAACGGAGTGTTAACGTTTTTGATCTTCGCCTGAGCCTGAGTATAGAACTCCTCCACCTCGGTAGTGATACTAGACTCGTTGTAGGATGAATCGTTCACGTTAAAAGTGACGGTCACCATAGCACTTTCAGAAGAAAAGTTTAGATCGTTATGCGAACCTGATGCGTTGAAATACAGCTTGCCGTTTTTTACGTTGTAGTACGCGTCGCCAAAATTGCCGTCGTAAACCTGCGCGCTCGAAACCGAAAGCTTATTCGCCGGAAAACTGACGCTACCCGAAAAGCCTGCAACCGCGGCGGCCTTTACATAGTACTTATAGACGACCGTTGTTGTTGCCGAAGCGCTGAATACGCCAAACGACGAGAGCACAGCCGCAACCATTACCGCACATAAAACAAGGGCTTTTATTCTGACTTTCTTCATGTTAACCCCTCCATTCTTAGGGTACCATTATTCATATTAATTATAAAATTAAATCTCTATAATGTCAAGTACTTTATTACTGCATTCGTAGGGGCTTCCTTTGTTATCCTTACTTAGACACGGAAGCTTTCGAAAGCAAAAACCCCTCCCGGTTAACCGGGAGGGGTTGGTATTTCTCAATCGACGGCGTTGAAAGCCTCATCGAGGTCGTAGATGATGTCGTCTATATGCTCGGTGCCGATCGAAAGGCGAATTGTGTTCGGATTGATCCCCTGCTCCTTAAGCTCCGCCTCGGTGAGCTGGCTGTGCGTTGTGGAAGCCGGGTGGATAACCAGCGACTTTACGTCGGCTACATTCGCGAGAAGCGAGAACACCTGTAAGTTGTCGATGAATTTTTGAGCGGTCTCGGCGTCGCCCTTGATATCGAAGGTAAAAATCGAGCCGCCGCCCTTCGGGAAATACTTTTTATACAGCTCAGAATATCCCGAATCAGGAAGCGAGGGATGATTGACCCGCTCAACCTTGGGATGATTTACAAGATACTCGAGTACCTTAGCGGTGTTTTCGGCGTGACGCTCCACTCTAAGCGAGAGCGTCTCGAGTCCCTGAAGGAAAATAAAGGCGTGGAAGGGAGAAAGCGTTGCTCCAGTGTCGCGCAGAAGTATCGCCCGGATATATGTCACGAAGGCCGCGCCGGGAGCCGCCTCTGTAAAGACCGCGCCGTGATACGAGGGATTCGGCTCTGCAAACTGCGGGAATTTGCCCGAGGCCGCCCAGTCGAAGCTTCCGCTCTCGACGATCACTCCGCCTATAGCGGTGCCGTGGCCGCCTATAAACTTTGTGGCGGCGTGCACAACGATATCGGCTCCGTGCTCGAACGGTCTGAGAAGGTAGGGCGTTGCGAAGGTGCTGTCTACCACAAGGGGGATGTTGTGAGCGTGAGCGATCTCGGCTACGGCCTCAATATCAATGACGTTTGAGTTCGGATTTCCAAGCGCTTCAATATAGAGCGCGCGGGTGTTTTCGTCAATAGCCCTCTCAAACTCCTCGGGATCGTCGGGGTTTACAAAGGTCGTGGTTATTCCGTAAGTCGGAAGCGTATGGGCAAGCAGATTGTAGGTTCCGCCGTAGATCGTATTAGCCGCTACGATATTCTGTCCCGCTCCGGCCAGAGCCTCTATCGTGTACGCGATTGAAGCCGCTCCGGAGGCTACCGCAAGCGCGGCCGTGCCGCCCTCGAGCGCGGCGATACGCTCCTCAAATACGCTTTGGGTGGGATTTGTGAGACGTCCGTAGATATTTCCCGCATCGCGAAGGCCAAAGCGGTCGGCCGCATGCTGGCTGTTATGAAAAACATAGGAGGTCGTGGCGTAAATCGGAACCGCGCGCGCGTCGGTTACGGGGTCGGCCTGCTCCTGACCTACGTGAAGCTGAAGTGTTTCAAATCTTAATTTTCTATCCTTTAATGTGCTCATTATAATACCTCTTTCTTAATATGATTTTTGCATTTTGTTGAGTTTGATACTTTAATCACATTCGCGCGGTATTACAACATCGCTTACTGAGAAAATGCATAATTGATCCTTTCATTCAAAACCTATAGTTTCTATAGGTGTTATGGGTATTATAATAACACAGATTTATAATTTGTCAAGCTTTTTCTGAAAAAAATTTCTCTTAAGGGCAAAAAGGAGCCGCAGACAGCCCTAAACGAGCTGCCTGCGGGAGATAAATCTCTTATTTGATTGTTATGATTATTTTACAATAACCTTGATCTTCTTGAAGATACCGTTCTGAGCATAAGCGTAGATGTAGCACGTGCCCTTCTTTTTGGCCTTGATCTTTCCGTTCTTAGCTACGGTAGCGATAGCCTTCTTGGAGGATTCATACTTAATTACGCGGTGCTTCTTGATCTTGAGCTTCTTGGACTGAGCAACAGCCGCAGTCTTGAGAGTGAAGGTCTTTTTCTTTTTGAGCGTAATGGTGGAGGAATTGAGGTTTGTTACCTTTACGCTCTTCGCGTTGCCGACCTTGCCGCCCTTCGTGGCGATATGGAGGGTCTTGGCTATAGCGACTACCTTACCCTTCTTGTTAAACGCGACTACCAGATACTTGTAGTACTTGCCCTTCTTGAGCTTATTCTGGGTGTAAGATGTACCGGTAACAGTCTTCTTGAGCTTGTAGGAACTACCGCACTTGTTGCCAAATACCATGTATCCTGTGGCGCCCTTGACCTTATTCCAAACGATCGTAATACTGTTAGCTTTTACCTTCTTCTGCTTAGCCTGTAAGAGACCAAAGGTCGTTCCCTTAGGATCGTTGTCGTCGGGGAGATTTACGATAGTCTTCTTAGCGTCGTCCTTAGTAGCCTTGCTGAGATCATCAACGATCTTTCCGGGGGTTGTCGGCTTAACTACGGGAGCATCGGTCGGAGCTACTGTCGGAGCCTCGGTCGGAGCTACTGTCGGAGCGTTTGTGGGAGCGTCTGTCGGGGCGTCTGTGGGCGCGTCCGTAGGAGCGTCAGTCGGTGCGTCCGTAGGAGCGTCTGTGGGAGCGTCTGTCGGAGCTTCGGTGGGCTCGTTTGTGGGAGCCTCGGTCGGCTCTGTCGAAGGTGTTGTGGGCTCATCTGTGGGAGCTTCTGTAGGAGCGTCTGTGGGATTATCTGTGGGCGCATCCGTAGGAGCGTCTGTGGGAGCATCCGTAGGAGCGTCTGTGGGAGCGTCCGTCGGTGCGTCCGTCGGTGCGTCCGTCGGGGCGTCCGTAGGAGCGTCTGTGGGAGGATCGGTCGGAGGATCTGTGGGAGGCTCTGTCGGAGTCTCGGCAACCGTGTACGAAAGTGTAAGGCTTCCGTCCTCGTTCTCAGCGAGAGTAAAGGTTACTTCCTCGCCGCCGGGAACCATGAGCTTGTTGGAATTCTCGCCTGTGATAGCTGTGTCATAGAGAATGGCTGTGGTTACTTCTCCGAGCCAGCCGTCGGTCATATACCACTTGGCGTTCTGATCTTCCTTGATAGCAACATAAGAAACATCGTCAAACGTTACTGTGAGAGTGCTGTTCTCAGGTCCGAACATATAGTCGCCCATGTTTTCGGCGTCTTCTTCACTGGCATAGTTTGCGCCGTTGATGTAACCGAACATGTAATATGTCTTTGTGAGCGGTTTAACCGGATCTGTCGGGGGCTCTGTGGGAGGATCTGTGGGAGGCTCTGTCGGAGCCTGAGCGATCGCGTACGAAAGCGTAAGGCTTCCGTCCTCGTTCTCAACGAGAGTAAAGGTTACTTCCTCATCGCCGGGAACCTTGAGCTTGTTGGAATTCTCGCCTGTAATAGTTGTGTCATAGAGGGTAGCAGTGGTCACGTCTCCGAGCCAGCCGTCGGTCATATACCACTTGGCGTTCTGATCTTCCTTGATAGCAACATAGGAAAGCTCGTCGAACGTTACTGTAAGAGTGCTGTTCTCGGGTCCGAACTTATATTCGCCCATGTTGTCTTTGTCAGCTTCACAGGCATAGTTTGCGCCGTTGATGTAACCGAACATGTAATATGTCTTTGTGAGCGGCTTGACCGGATCTGTCGGGGGCTCTGTCGGGGGATCTGTAGGCGGGTCTGTAGGCGGATCTGTGGGAGGATCGGTCTGTGTATTGTCCTTTTCTGCGTAAGAAAGCGTGAATGTGTCGTCGCCGTTGTCGGTGAGCGTAAATTCTAACTCCTTGTTCGCGGGAACCTTGAGCTTATCGGCGTTCTTTCCGAGCAC
>CACYDK010000046.1 GCA_902773155.1 uncultured Ruminococcus sp. | reverse complement strand
GCCCGGCTACAGAGAGGCGCAGTCGATGGTATTCTGCGGAATATACCCTGTGGACGGCGCGCGCTACGGCGACCTTGAGGACGCTCTGGAAAAGCTTAAGCTCAACGACGCAGCGCTTTCCTTTGAGCCCGAAACCTCGGTCGCTCTCGGTTTTGGATTTCGTTGCGGTTTTCTCGGCCTGCTCCATATGGAGATCATTCAGGAGCGTCTCGAGCGTGAGTATAACCTCGACATTATCACCACAGCTCCCAGCGTAATTTATAAAATCACAAAGACGGACGGTACGGTTGAAAACATCGACAACCCGACCAATTATCCCGACCCGGCGCTTATCGCTCAGGCTGAGGAACCGATGACCGACGCCCATATTTATTCACCGTCTGAATATGTAGGCAATATTATGGAGCTCTGTCAGGACAGACGCGGGATCTTTGTCGGCATGGATTATATCGATTCTGACCGCGTCGATATCCATTATCAGCTTCCGCTTGCGGAGATCATCTATGATTTCTTTGACACGCTCAAATCCCGCACACGCGGATACGCTTCGTTTGACTACGAGCTAAGCGATTATGTTAAGAGCGACCTCGTAAAACTCGACATCATGCTCAACGGAGAGATAGTCGACGCGCTCAGCTTTATTATACATAAGGACAAGGCTTACGGGCGAGCTCGCAAGATGGCCGAAAAGCTGAAGGAGAAAATCCCTAGACAGCTCTTTGAGATTCCTGTCCAGGCTTGTATAGGCGGCAAAATCATCGCCAGAGAAACCGTAAAGGCTATGCGCAAGGATGTACTTGCCAAATGCTACGGCGGCGATATCACGCGTAAAAAGAAGCTCCTTGAAAAGCAGAAGGAAGGCAAAAAGCGTATGCGCCAGCTCGGTACGGTAGAGGTTCCGCAGGAAGCCTTTATGGCCGTTCTGAAGCTCGATACAGACTGATGCCTATGAAACGAATAATATCACTGGTAATAGCTCTCCTGTTGATTTCTGTCTGCGATTCCGCCGCTGCTTTAGACGACGAGCAAATAGCCGTTAAGGTCGTGCGCTTTGAACCGCTTGGAGGTTTTATATACAGCAAGGAGGACGTAAAAAGCGCATCTGTTTGTATCGGAGACAAGGATTATAATTCTGTAAAAGAAGAAAACGGCTGTTTTTATTTTGAGTATCCCGAGCAGCCTGTAGATACCGAGGTCAAGGCAAAGCTTTTTTCGTCGGATGGGCGTGAAACCGACATAGAATCTAAAATCTCTGACGATTTTTCTCTGTACAGCGTTCGCCTTTTTGACGAAAACATAAGAGCCAACAATTCCGCCGCTATGATCAAGGGCGACGATAAGCTTTCGCTCAAGATGTTTGCCGAAATCGGGGGAGAAACCTACGAATGCGATTATAAGCGGATCGGCAAAAACGCGATGGATAAGGCCTTTGCCGTGTATTATCCCGAGGCTGAGCCCGGTTCGGAGATCAAGATTCATTTCGAAACCCAGTACGGAGCCCGTACCGAAACCGAAACGCGTACGATCTACGATAAAAAACTTGAGATCCGTGTGAGTTCGGTTAACAAAAACAGACTGTACGCCCATCTCTTCGACACGGAATGGCAGAAGATTTCAAAGGAATCATCCGAGGCGATCGCCGTTGTTAACGGAGTTGAGTACAAGGGCGTCTCTGCGGATGATAACGAATACTTGTTTAGTTACAAAGCCAAGACCGGCGACTCGGTCGAGTTGAAATTTCATGATTCCGACGGCTATTCATTCACTAAGGAATTTACTATTCCTGAGGGCGACGGCGTAATGGAGCTTATTAAATGCAATGCCGACAGCGCTCTATTCAGCTTTTACAGCTCCTACAGCAATATAAAAAGCGCGAGCCTTAAAGTAGGTGCAAAAACTGTAAAGTTTGCGGATTACTCGGAAAAGGATTATGAGCGCGATAGGGACGCTAAGTTTCCCGAGTTTAAGTCGCCGTTTGTATTTGATGATGACAATGTCTACATGAAAGCGTCTTTCCTCGCTAAAGCAGGAGAAACGATCACCGTAAAGGTAGTTACCGACGACGGGTACACCTATACTGAAACCGCCAAGGCCGAAAGCTTCAAGCCGTACCTTAAGCTGAACGAAGCCTATTCCTCCGATACCAAAATCAGCGGAGAGGCAAATAAAAACGCTGTGATCAATCTGAAAGTCGGCTCGGATTTGTACATAGTAAAGCCGAACAGCAAGGGAAAATTCTCTCAGAGAATTAAAGCTTACAAAACAGGCTCAAAAATAACGACTCAGGCGATCATAAAAAAGTGTTCTTCTGTTAATACTGTAAAATCAAAGGTAAAAACGCTCAAGGGTACGTCCGATATTCTCACACCGATCACGAGCGACACTGAGAACATCAAGGTTAGTTTTACTAACGCGAGAAAAGGCGATATGTTAAGGCTAAAGGTCGGCTCAAAGCTTTATTCAAAGACGATTACAAAGCCTCACGATTCGGCCTCGTATATCTTCCGCGTTAAATCGGCCAAACGAAAGACTAAGGTCAAGCTTGTTTATTCCGACTCCTTCGGGACCAGAAAATCGAGCGATATAAAAACTGTGATAAAACGATAAAAAAGACTGATCCGGCAGAGTTGATCTGCCGGATCAGTTATTCTGTTTCATATAG
>CACYDK010000045.1 GCA_902773155.1 uncultured Ruminococcus sp. | reverse complement strand
TTTCCGGTTCAAACACTGTTTATCTCAACCCCGGCGATGTATCCGGCGGTACATGGTACGCTTGGTCCACAAACGGCGGCACCAAGGGCGAAATGATCCCCGGTTCTGAAGATGGCGGAAAGTGGTCGTTCTCATCGGTAGCTGAGTATGTAATCTTCCTCAACTCCACAGACGGCGATTGGTCCGGCCGTGTAGGTCAGTCCACTCAGGAGTACGCCAGCGACGGCACAACCTACACAATCACAGGCTCCGGCGAGGGCACTAACCCCTTCGGCGAGACCTTTACAGAGTATACACTGAGCTCTGAAGCCGGCACCGGCAATAACGACGACAACGGCGACAACGGCAACGGCGACAATGGCAACGGCGATAACGGCAACGGCGACAACGGCAACGGCGACAACGGTACTCCGACAGAGCCCCCCACAGACGCTCCTACAGAAGCTCCTACAGAAGCTCCTACAGAAGCTCCCACAGACGCTCCGACAGAGGCTCCTACAGACGCTCCTACAGAGGCTCCCACAGACGCTCCTACAGAAGCTCCTACAGAGGCTCCCACAGCTGATCCTGTTACGGATAAGCTTATGATTCAGCCCTTACTCAACGGCACAGTTCTCCCCGCTTCTCAGATGGACGCTACAGGCAAAAAGACAGTAAGCGTTTCCTACAACCTCCAGACTCCCGAGAACCTCGAGGACGGACAGGCTTCGTTGATTTATGATAACACAAAGCTCACACTCAAGAGCCTTGAGTTCCCGAAGATCGCCGAGGATTACCTCGTAGTTAACAAGGCAGTTGCCGAGAACAAGGCCGCTTTCAACTTCACAGGCGTTGACGATAAGACAAAGCAGGGCGTATTCGACTTCAAGGACGGCGGAGTATTCGTAAAGGCTACGTTCGACGTTAAGGACGGCGCTTTAGGTACTGCTGCTGTTAACCTCATCATCGAGGAGCTCAACTCCACAGGTAAGGCTTATTTCGCTAACTCCGGTCTGACAGCCGACGGTCAGTCTCTTGTAAACTCCTTAGCAGCTCCCACAGTAGCTGACGAGGTTCCCACAGAGGCTCCTACAGAGGAACCCACAGAGGCTCCCACAGAGGCTCCGACTCAGGCTCCCACACAGGCTCCGACTCAGGCTCCGACTCAGGCTCCGACTCAGGCTCCCACACAGGCTCCGACTCAGGCTCCTGCCAAGAAGGTAAGCAACCTTGCCAACGCTTCTGTAAAGGACGCTTCCTACACTATCCTCAAGCTCAAGAACGATAAGGATCCCAAGGGCTCCAAGTTCAGTTCCTTAAAGGCCGGTCAGAAGAAGGTTACCAAGAACTCCATCACAATCAAGTGGAGCAAGGTAAGCGGCGCTAAGGGCTACATCGTATTCGGCGCTAAGTGCGGCAAGTCCTACAAGAAGCTCAAGACCGTAAAGGGCACAACCTTTACTCAGAAGAAGCTTAAGAAGAACACTTACTACAAGTATCTTGTAATCGCATACAACAAGAAGAATAAGGTAAAAGCTGTTTCCAAGACTCTCCATATCGCTACTTCGGGCGGTAAGAAGGGCAACGCTAAGAGCGTTACAACCAACGTAGTTAAGACTCTTACTCTCAAGAAGGGCAAGAAGTTTACCCTCAAGACGACCGTAACACCGGCGTCCAAGAAGGTCAAGGTTGCTAAGCACCGCGGAATCAAGTATGAGAATACTAAGAAGTCTGTTGCTTCTATCTCCGCTAAGGGCGTAATCAAGGCTAAGAAGAAGGGTACTACAACAATCTACGTATACGCTCAGAACGGCCTCTACGCTACAGTTAAGGTTAAGGTAAAATAATTGCGGAAAGCTCCGCAGTCGTATCCGCTATTAAAAATGTTTAGTTTATCGTAAAAGTTTATAAACGGCGGATCGGACAGTTAAATGAATGATTTTGGTCGGGAACACAGGTTCAATCAGAACTTGTATTCCCGACCGTTTTCTTTTGACCGGTTGTCTATCAAAAAGAAAGTATCGCATTGCCGCGCATATCGCTGCTCATTGCACGTTTCTGAACAGCGGAAAAATGTGCGGATAACAAGAAAGGCGCGCCTTGCGCGCATTTCGCTACTCATTGCACGTTTCTGCGCAGCAGAAAACTGCGCGGAGAACATAAATTATTTTTGTTTGGTAGGAGCTACCTATATATCAAGGTTATAAAGATTACAAATAGTATAGTATTAATTTTACTATTTGTCGTAATTTCCTACCAAATAAAAAAGCCGGGAAGATAGGTCGATGTCAACCTATCTTCCCGACATTAATATACAATTATAAATTATCCTTACAGCGCCGAGAAGCCGTAGCTGTTTACCAGCGCCTCGATCCGCTCTCCGCGTTCGCAGATCGGGCAATTGTGCGAGTTGTAACTGCAGAAATCGCCGAGATCGTTGGGATCAAAAATTGAGCGCACAGGATATCCCTCGCACTGATCCAGAGTTGCGAAAATAGCGGAAACGCCAACAACTATACCCCTGTAGTACTTGATCGCTTCAATAGCGGTCTGCGCGCTCTTTCCGGTCGTTACCGAAGCCGCGAGAATAAGCACGTGCTTTCCGTTGATCATCGGAGCAAGGTTGTCGCGGAACATAATCTGACCGCCGGCCACATATTCAGGAGATACTATGTATATGGTTTGATGGGCGTTCATATTGGCGTAATTGCTGTTAGTAAGCTCCTCCGCCAGACAGGCTCCGATAACCTCGGTGCCGTCGAGACAGAGTATGGTGTCCACAACGGTATTGGCGCGGTAATACGATACTATCTCCTTCGCCACAGCCTTAGCCTCCGAAAGTCGGGTTTTCTGCGTAGTTACGTCGATATAGTAGTTTGTATGGCTGTGAACCGTCGCAAAATGTCCCTGCGCTACACGTAGGAAAACATTCTTATTCTTAGTTCTGATTTTGTACATTTCCGCCATATTACCGGCTCCTTTGTGATTGGTTCTTTATTTGACAGGAGATTACAACAAAGATAAAAAGGCGTCTCCTGTCAAACTAATAATTTGTGTATTTAATGATATCATTATTTTTGGCAAAATTCAAGTGCAATATGGAATTTTGCGTTAACTCTCCGCGGCGTATTTCTCAATAAAGTATTTGATGATGTCGCGGCGGGTGACTATGCCTATAAATTTATTGCGGTCGTCTACCACGGGAACAAAGTTCTGATTCATAGCTCTCTCAACCAGCTCCTCGGCTGTGGCGGTAACTCTTACGGCCGGCATAAAATCATCGCGCACAATGTCGCGAATCAAAAAGTCTTCCTGCGCCTTGAGGCTTCCCTCGCCGTAGCGAAGAATGTGCCAGAGAAAATCGCCTTCGCTGATCGTGCCTATGTAATCGCCGCTTTCCGAAATAACCGGAATAGCGGTGTAGCCGTGATTGCGCATTTTCTCAATTCCCTGCCTCAGGGTGTTGGTGTCGTATATGTATTTGACCTCGTTTTTTATTCTAAGCAGATATAGTATGTTCACAGCGTCCTCCTTTTAACAAATAGGGCGAATACTACTATCTATACTATAAGCCCTGCGACCGAAAAAATCAATACACTTTTGAATAATTTGTACAAAAACTAAATATACAATTTTTAAAAAATATTAATTTTACAAAAAATCTCTTTTTTCTCGCCAAAATCTTTCCTTTACATCTCAGCCTGTTTTATGTTATTATATAGCCGGTGATAGCATATGAAAAAATATCTTGAAGTCGGAAAAATAGTTGGCACCCACGGAATCAAGGGTGAGCTCAGGGTCGAGCCCTGGTGCGACAGCCCGGAGTTTCTCGCGGGCTTTAAAACCCTCTACTACAACGAAGGAGCCGAAAAGCTCAAGGTGAGCTCGCGCCCGCATAAGAACATCGTGCTGATGAAGCTCAAGGACGTTGACACGATCGAGGAAGCCCAGAAGCTTCGCGGCAGAATTCTCTACATCGACCGCGCCGACGTAAAGCTTCCCGAAGGACGGAATTTTATTCAGGATCTTATCGGCTGTAAGGTGCTCGACGCCGACGACCGCGCTGTTGAGTACGGCGTGATCCGCGACGTTTTTAAAACCGGCGCAAACGACGTTTATACCGTAAAAGCTCCGGATGGCAGCGAGGTTCTTGTACCGGTTATCGACAGCGTTGTTGTCGAGAAGAACGTTGAAGAGGGTTATGTTCTCATAAGACCGATGAAAGGGCTTTTCACTGATGAAGATTGATTTGATAACTCTGTTCCCCGAGATGTGCGAGGCTGTGCTCGGAGAGAGCGTGATCGGCCGCGCCCGCAAGAGCGAGGCCATCGACGTGCGCTGTCACCAGCTCAGGGACTTTGCCCTCGATAAACACCGCCGCGTTGACGATACGGTTTACGGCGGAGGTATGGGTATGCTTATGAAGTGCGAGCCCATCGCGCTCTGCTTTGAGCATATTTGTGAGGAGCGCGGCTGTAAGCCTTATTTCATATATATGTCTCCGCAGGGAAAAACGCTCGATCAGCAAAAGCTCAAGGAGCTCTCAGGGCACGACTGCGTGTGCGTGCTTGCGGGTCACTACGAGGGAGTCGATCAGCGCGTGATAGATTCTATGATAGATGAGGAGATATCAATAGGGGACTATGTTTTAACAGGTGGCGAGCTTCCGGCCTTGGTGTTTATCGACGCTCTGGCGCGTATGGCCCCGGGCACTCTCTCAAACGACGAGTGCTTTACCGAGGAGAGCCATTTTAACGGGCTTCTCGAATATCCCCAGTACACAAAGCCGCAGGTTTGGCGCGGGATGGAGGTTCCTCCGGTGCTGTACAGCGGAGATCACGCTAAGGTTGACCGTTGGCGATATGAACAAAGTCTGATAAACACCGCGCTCAAAAGACCCGATATGTTTGCCGAAAAAGACCTCCCAGAGGCTGACAGAGAGCTTGTAAAGCAGTTACTCTCCCAAAAACAGTTGTGATTGTTCAATATCTTTCGTTAAGTTGCACAAACGGTTTTTATCAAAAAAGCAATAAAGTATAATTAAATCCAAAATTGGTTTTTTGATATTGACGGGAGTTTTAAAAATGATATAATAAGTATCGTGAAAATACCCTGAGGGTATGTCTATACTAATAATCAGAGAGGTTTATGTTATGTACGTAAAGGAAGTTTTGGTTAAAAACAAGGCAGGACTCCACGCGCGCCCCGCTACATTTTTCATTCAGAAAGCTAACGAGTACAAGGCTACTGTTTGGGTAGAAAAAGAAGAGAGAAGAGTTAACGCCAAGAGCTTGCTCGGCGTTCTGTCCCTTGGTATTATCGGCGGTACAAGCATTCGTATCCTTGCCGACGGCGCTGATGAGGAAGAGGCTGTCGACGGTCTCGTTGCTCTTGTTGAATCCGGCTTCGCCGACTGATAATGAAGCTTTTCGGGCGGATGATATCCGCCCTTTTTTCGTTTTAGATGGATAAATTACAGGAACTGCGCCGAAAGGCTATGGCTCTGCCGTTGTCGCCCGGCGTATACATAATGCACAATAAAAACAAAAAGATAATATATATAGGAAAAGCAAAGGCGCTCAAAAACCGCGTGTCTCAGTATTTCGGCTCACAGCAGAACCACAGCGAGAAGGTTCGCCGTATGGTCGAAAACGTCGATTACTTCGAGTATATAATCTGCGACAGCGAGTTCGAGGCGCTTGTGCTCGAGTGTAGCCTTATAAAGCAGCATACCCCTAAGTACAATATCCTCTTAAAAGACGACAAAGGCTACAGCTATATCCGCGTCAGCGACGAAAAGTGGCGGCGAATCACTCACGAGCTTCAGAAGCGCGACGACGGAGCTCTTTATATAGGTCCTTATATGGGCTATTATGTGAGAAAATCCGTCGAGGAGGCAAACAAGATATTTATGCTTCCCACCTGCTCGCGAAAATTCCCCGAGGATTTCGGCAAGGCTCGGCCGTGCCTTAACTACCACATCAAGCAGTGTATGGCTCCCTGTACCGGAAAGGTGAAATTTTCGGAGTATAACGAGAGCGTCGAGCAGGCTCTCGAGTTTCTTAAGGGCGGCAGCAGCGAGTCTATCAAGCGGCTTACACGCGAAATGGACGAGGCCTCCGAGTCTCTCGAGTTTGAGCGCGCCGCTAAAATACGCGATAAAATCAGAGCTGTAAAGCGTATGTCCGAGCGCCAGAAGGTGGTTTCGGTAAACGTTCCCGATCAGGACGTGATCGCCTTTTTCTCCGACGGCGAGCGCGGCTGTTACTATGTTTTCCGCTTTGAGGGCGGAAGCCTCCGCGACCACGAGAGCTTTATCATAAGCGACGACAGCTGTGAGGATATCTCGGAGTTCATCCTCAGCTACTATTCAATGCGGCTCGACGCTCCAAAGAACCTTACCCTGGATACGCTTCCGGACGACAGCGAGGCGCTCGAAAAATGGCTCTCCGAAAAGCGCGGGAACAGGGTGTATCTGAGCGCTCCTCAGCGCGGAGAGCAGGCTCAGCTTGTCGCTATGTGCAAGAAAAACGCCGCCGAGGCTCTGGCTCAGATCAAGGGCAGAACCTCGCGCGAGTACTCCGTGCTCGAGGAACTTAAAAATCTTTTAGGCCTCTCTAAAATCCCCGAGTACATCGAGTCCTACGATATTTCAAACACCGCCGGAGACGAAAACGTCGCCGGAATGATAGTTTACGAAAACGGAAAGCCGCTTAAAAGCGCTTACCGTAAGTTTAAGATAAAATCCTTCGAGGGTCAGGACGACTACGCCTCGATGGCAGAGGTTCTCGACCGCAGGTTTAGCGAGTACGAAGAGCTAAAGGAAACGGGGGAGGGCTTCGGCCGCTTGCCTGATCTTATTTTGCTCGACGGAGGCCGCGGCCAGGTGAGCGCTGTAGCTACGGTTTTAAAAAAACACGGCGTGGAGGTTCCGCTTTTCGGTATGGTCAAGGACGGAAGCCACCGCACCCGCGCCATTACCGGCTCCGGCGGCGAAATCTCAATAAGCTCCCGACGGTCGGTGTTCACCTTTATCAGTAAAATGCAGGACGAGGTTCACCGCTTCGCGATAGGCTACCACCGCCAGCGCCGCAGCAATTCGGCGTTCAGGAGCTCGCTTACGGATATCGAGGGCGTAGGCGCTGTCAGGGCTAAGGCTCTTTTAAAGCATTTTCGCACGGTTTCGAATATCCGCGAGGCCGACCTTGCGGAGCTTGAGAGCTGTCCTAAGATGACGCGCGATACCGCGAACGCGGTGTATAACTATTTTCATAAGAAGTATAACGATGATCAGGAGTAAAATATGAGAGTAATCACAGGAGAAGCCAGGGGCAGAAAGCTCCTGACGCTCGAGGGCGAGGACGTTCGCCCAACCACCGCAAAGGTCAAGGAGGCGGTTTTTTCCGCTATCCAGTTTGAAATCGAGGGCAGAGTATTCCTCGACCTTTTCGCTGGCTCCGGCCAGATGGGGATCGAGGCGTTGAGCCGCGGCGCGAAATCGGCCGTTTTCGTCGATTCCTCGCGTAAGGCCGTAGACATTATCCGCAAAAATCTCAACACCTCCGGTCTATACGACAGAGCCAAGGTTCTCCATACCGACAGCCTTGCGTATATCGATATGATGACCGAGCCGGTCGATTTGGTATATCTCGATCCGCCCTACGGAACCGGCGCTCTGCAAAAAGCGATGGAAAAAATAAACGAAAAAGTGAAAAAAACCGGCGTCATAATTGCGGAAAACAGCGAAAAAGAGGATATTTTGAATAATTATGGTGAATTTGTGCTTGACAGACAGAAACACTATGGTAAAATAAAGATATCTATGTACAGACATAAGGACTATGTATAGGATGTAGAAGATGAAAACGAAGGTAATCTGTCCGGGTAGCTTCGATCCCGTTACTCTGGGTCATATCGATATTATTACGAGAGCGTCTAAAATGTTCGACCACGTTGTTGTGGGCGTGCTTAACAACCTCGCAAAAACCCCAAGCTTTTCGACCGAGGAGCGCATCGAGCTTCTCAGGGAGGCGACCAGGGATCTCGATAATATCGAGATCGTGGGCTTCGACGGACTTCTCGCCGACTATACGAGACAGCGCGGAATAACCGCCATAGTAAAGGGACTGCGAGCCGTATCGGATTTTGAGTACGAGTTTCAGCAGGCGCTGATCAACAAAAAACTTAATTCCGACCTTGAAACGCTGTTTTTGACCTGTAGCTCGGACTATATGTACCTGAGCTCCAGCATCGTCAAGCAGGTAGCGGCTCTCGGCGGAGACATCAGCTCATTCGTGCCCGCGTGTGTTCATGACAGAATCCTTGAGCGTCTGGGTACATCAAAATAGATTCATATTATTATTTTAAATAGGAGTGGAAAAATGGATCAGAGAATTGAAGATTTAATCTTAGAATTACAGGATATGGTAAACAACGCTAAGGCTATGCCGCTGTCTAAGGACAGAAAGGTGCTCCTTTCCGGCGAGAGGATTTTCGAGATTCTCGACGCCATCGAGGACAACCTCCCCAAGGAGATTCGCCAGGCTAAGGGCATCGTTGCCGACAGAGACGAGATTCTCGCCGAGGCTAAGCGCAAGGAAGAGGAGGTTATCCGTCAGGCTGAGGCTCGCCGCAAGGTTATGATCAGCGAAAGCGAGATCGTAAAGGCAGCTCAGGCTCAGGCCGCCGATATCATTAACGCCGCCAAGAAAAAGTCGGCTGATATGCACAAGGCCGCCAATTCCTATGTTGACGATCTTATGGCTCGCGCCGATGATTCCATCGCGAACTTCTCCAAGGAAATCAAAAAGACACGTCAGGATTTCAAATCCGCAATGAAATAAGCCGGGAGCCCCGGCAGCCTTTTCCGCCTTTGGCAGGGAGCCCCTGCGGCCTTTTCCACCTTTGGCAGGGAGCCCCTGCGGCCTTTTCCGCCTTTGGCAGGGAGCCCTTGCGGCCTTTTCCGCCTTTGGAAGCTTTAGGCTTGAATTAACACGTCATTAACGGCGGGTCGAAGGTATAGTGAATACTGAGAATTGATTCGGGAGTCCCTGCGGCCTTTTCCGCCTTTGAAAACGTTAGGCTAAATAAAAACGTCATCAACGGCGGGTCGAAGGTATCTTGAATACTTAAAACTGAATAACCGATTATGAATACTTATGGTCGAGAATACAGGTTCTTCAACGTGAGAACCCTGTTTCCCGGCCATTTTTCATTTTTAGGTTAAACATTTGCGCGTTGATAGCTTAAATCTTAACTCTACATCCCTTACACTAACTGAATATAAAAATGTTTTGTGTAAAATAGCTTAAAACTAATCCCTATATTTGGTAAAAATGCTGTAACCTAAAAGTTACATTGTACTTGCAATTTGGATTAGTTTGAGGTATAATATAACACACGGTGGCAGATTGTGCCATCTTGTGACATATTTGGAATGGTAAATGGCAAATAGGACTCAACGGAACAGGGAGGTGGCAAAATGTTTACCGGAACATCATTACATTCAATAGACGCGAAGGGTCGAATCGTTTTGCCCGCCCGCTTCAGAGCAGAGCTTGGGGAGAGCTTCTTTATAGCCAAAGGCTTCTATGACTGTGTGCAGGTTCTTTCGACGGAAGAATTCGAGAAACTGCGCGCCAATATTAAGGCGCTCCCCGCTCAGCTCGCCCTGTCGCTTCAGTATGGAATAATTTCCACAGCGGTTGAGGTAAGCCCCAACTCACAGGGGCGCGTGCCTATTCCCCAGAGCCTCCGCGACGAGGCCGGACTCGACAAGAACGTGTCCGTAGTCGGTATGGACAACCGTCTCGAAATCTGGGACACAGACAAGCTCGACGAATTCAAGCGAGCAAACAGACCCAATATGGCCGAAGCGCTCAGTATGTTAAGTATGCTGTAAGAGGTGCGTATGGAATTTTCACACAAGCCCGTTCTGCTTAACGAAGCTGTCGAAGGGCTCAATATCCGCCCTAACGGTATCTACGTAGACGGTACCGCCGGAGGCGGAGGTCATTCTGCCGCTGTTTTGGAGCGACTCGAGTCGGGCAAGCTGATTTCCATCGACCGCGACCCCGACGCCATAGCTACAGTTAAACAGAGATTTAAGGATAACGAAAACTCGATCATTATAAAAGGCAATTTCTCCGATATGAAGGAGCTCCTGTCCTGCCGCGGTATCCGCCAGGTCGACGGCGTTCTGCTCGATATCGGCGTAAGCTCTCATCAGCTCGATACCCCCGAGCGCGGATTCTCGTTTCACGAGGACGCTCTCCTTGATATGAGAATGTCTCAATCCGGAGCTACGGCTGCTGATTTGGTGAATTCATTGCCGAAAAAAGAGCTCTCGAGAATAATATTCACCTACGGCGAAGAGAAATACGCCGACTCTATCGCGGGCTCTATAGTAAAAAGACGTGAGGAGAGGCCGATAGAAACTACTCTGGACCTTGCCGAGGTAATAAAGAACTCGGTTCCCGAGCGCGTCCGCCGCGCCGGCCATCCCGCCCGAAAAACCTTTCAGGCGCTCAGGATCGCCGTAAATAAAGAGTTGGAGGCTCTCGAAAAGGGTCTGGACGAGGCTTTTGAGCTGCTTTCCCCGGGCGGAAGACTGGCTGTGATCACCTTTCATTCGCTCGAGGACAGGATAGTTAAGCAGAAAATGGCCTCATGGTGTCGCGGTTGCACCTGTCCTCCGGATTTCCCGGTTTGCGTCTGCGGCAAGACTCCGCTGGCCAGGCTTGTCAGTCGTAAACCTATTGTAGCAAATACACAAGAATTAGGTGACAATCCGCGTTCAAGAAGTGCAAAACTAAGAATTTGCGAGAGAATTGAAGAAAAATCTTGAAACCCTATGGACAAGCGTTACAATTTGGTGTAAAATATAACAGGTTTGTAAATACTTCCCAAACACAATAAATAGTGGATTCTTTGATTTTCCACACAATATTATGTATTATTCTCGTAAAGAAAAAACAACATCTCCGTTACATATCGAGGATAAAAATTAAAAAATTGTAATATTTTGATAATAAAGAAATATATTCCAACCTTAATGGTGTAAAATATAACCCGAGGTAATATGAATGAATAATAACAGCAGCGAGGCGTACAATCTCGAGATGTTCCGCAGCAATGCGGCCGAGAAATTGCCTAAGAAAAAACATAATAATAAATCCAAGGTTGTAAAAATTCCGCAGGATGACATAAACAGAATCAGAAGAAGACGCCATAACCCGCTCAGCGTTCTGCTCGGAGCTACAGCGGCCGTAGTTGTCGCGATCATTATTTCCGCAATCATTGTAGGACGCGTTCAGCTCACCGAGCTCAACCAGCAAATCATCAACGCAAAGGAAGATCTGAGCAACGCGAACAGTACATACACTCAGGTTCAAATGGCTATCCAGTCCAAGCTCTCAACCTCTGAAATCGAGAAATACGCAAGCGAGAAGCTTGGAATGAGCAAGGCCGAAAACGCCCAGAAGGAATTCGTCTCTCTCTCCGAGGGCGACAAGGCGGAAATCTCAGAGGACGCCAACCAGAATTTCTTCCAAAAAATCATAAACGCGATAACGGGACTTTGGTCATAACATTCGGTTCAACTTAATAAATATGTTATGGAAAAATAAGAGTTAGGATGAACAGTCTTAACTCTTTTTTACCTTGTTTAAGGGTGAGCCCTGATACTAATAAATAATGAAAGGGGAACGATTATGGCGCGAAACAACGGAAACAGAACTCAGAAGGGCTTAATGCAGCTGATGCGTTTTCGGACTACGATGCTGATAATCTTAATTCTCGTAATAGGCTTTGGAGCCGTGGCGGTAAGACTTGCTTATCTCCAGCTGATACAGGGACCCGAGCTTCAGGAAAAGGCTGTGGATCAGTTCCTTATGGATACTACCGTAAGCGCGAAGCGCGGCACAATCTACGACGCTAAGGGTAAAATACTCGCTCAG
>CACYDK010000044.1 GCA_902773155.1 uncultured Ruminococcus sp. | reverse complement strand
CGGAGACCGCGTCGAATACGTCGCCGCCTACGGGGACCTCGTCAAGACCGGTGATCTCAACGGGAACGGAGGGACCCGCTTCCTGAACGCGTTCGCCCTTGTCGTTGGTCATAGCGCGGACTCTGCCGAGACAGGTGCCGGCTACAACGATATCTCCGGAGTGGAGAGTACCGTTCTGTACAAGTACTGTCGCGATCGGACCTCTGCCCTTGTCCAGGCGCGCTTCTATTACAATACATTTGGCCGCGCGGTCGGGGTTAGCCTTGAGCTCCTTCATCTCGGCTACGAGCAGGACGCTCTCGAGAAGGTCGTCAAGACCCTGTTTTGTCTTGGCGGAAACGGGAACGCAGATGATGTCGCCGCCCCATTCCTCGGGAACAAGCTCGTACTCGGTGAGCTGCTGCTTGACCTGCTCGGGATTCGCTCCCGGCTTATCCATCTTATTAATAGCGACGATAACAGTAACTCCGGCGGCCTTTGCATGGTTGATGGCCTCGATAGTCTGCGGCATAATACCGTCGTCAGCGGCTACAACGAGGATAGCGATATCCGTGGCCTGGGCGCCTCTTGCTCTCATTGTGGTGAAGGCCTCGTGTCCCGGGGTGTCGAGGAAGGTGATCGGCTGGCCGTTGACCGTGGTGCGGTACGCGCCGATGTGCTGTGTGATTCCGCCGGCTTCGCCTTCGGTTACGTTCGCGTGGCGGATTGCGTCAAGGATCGAGGTCTTACCGTGGTCAACGTGACCCATTACTACGACTACGGGAGCTCTTCCGACGAGATTAGCGTCGTCGTCCTCGCTGTCGTCAATAATCTGCTCCTCGATCGTTACTATAACCTCGCGCTCGACCTTGGCGTTGAACTCCATAGCGAGGAGCTCGGCCGTGTCAAAGTCGATAGTGTCGTTTGCGGTTATCATCGAGCCCATCATAAAGGCCTTCTTTACGACCTCGGCGACTGTCGCCTTAAGTCTGGAGGCGAGGTCTGAAACAACGATCTCATCAGGGATAGTTATGGTGAGCATGCGCTCCTTGCGCTGCTTCTCGATACGAGCCAAACGCTGAGCCTCTGTCTCTCTCTTGCCACCCTTTCTCTGGCGCTGCTTGCGCGCGCGGTTTGTGAACTTTTCCTTTTTGCTGGTGTCCTGATTGCGGCGTAGCTTATCGTTGGCCATATCGTCGTATTTCTGGTTGTAGCGCTCTACGTCTACGACTGACTGGCGGGTGTCGATAACACGGCGGTTCGAGCGGTGATCCGAACGCTCCTCCTCAATAGTGTTGACCGGCTGCTCCGGCTCGGGTTTTCTGTTCTTTGCGGGCTTTTTATCCTGCTTGTTTTTATCCTTAGCGGGCTTTTTCTCGGTTTTCTCAACCGGAATAGCCTTTCTTGTGCTCTTTTTCTCTTTTTCCTCGGGAACAACAGGCTGCGAAGCGAGCTCCTCGATCGCCTTGTCTCTCACGGCGAAGTACTCCGTAAGATCCTCTACAGCGTTGTTCTGGGTCATTACGTCAAAAACAATGTTGAGCTCATCGGTTTCGAGGGCGGTCATAGATTTCTTGTTTACGCCGCATTTCTCCGACAGGATCTCCGTAATAACCTTACTTTTAACGTTAAAATCGTCAGCGACTTCTTTGACCTTATATTTAATCATAGACATTCTCCTCCTGATTTTCTAATTTTATCAGCTCAGTGAGCTTTTCGGCAAAGCCTCTGTCGCATACAGCGACAACAGCGCAGAATTTTCCGACGGCGCAGCCGAGTTCCTCGCGCGAGCGGTTTAGCCTAAGCGTCAAAACGCCGTGCTCGGAGCAGACCGCGGTCTGCTTCTTTGCGGTGTTTTTTGAGATGTCCGCCGTCATAATAACGAGGCTTGCGCGCCCGGCGCGAACCTCCTCCTGAACCATATCGTTGCCCATGACGAGTTTGCCTGCACGGCGGCACAGTCCGAGAAGATTGAGAGTTTTATCCATTTTCGATCTCCTCGAGCATTTTGTCGAAAATCTCCTGAGGGATTGCCTGCGAGAAGGCTCTCTCGAGGCGCCTGGCCTTTATGGCCTTGTTGAGACATTCTCTGCTTCGGCACACATAGGCGCCGCGTCCGGGCTTTTTGCCCGTGAGGTCGAGGCTTACCTCGCCAGCGGAGATGATCTCGCCGTTCTCGTCCTTTGTATCCGGAGCCTTAACGACTCTGACGAGCTCGCGCTTCGGCTTCATTTCGCCGCAGCCGGTGCATTTGCGCGTCGGGATTTTCTTCTGCTTCAAAGCAATCACTCCGTTCAAATATTATTCTTACTCCGCTTCCTCAGCGTTTTTGGTTTCCTCTGCGGGATCATCCTCGCCGTAGAAGCCTGATTCGGGGCGGATGTCTATCTTCCAGCCTGTAAGTCTTGCCGCCAGACGGGCGTTCTGTCCCTTGTTGCCGATAGCGAGCGAGAGCTGGCCGTCGGGAACGGTGACTTTACAGCTTCTTGAATCGGGATCGATGATATCGACCTTGAGTACTGTTGCGGGCGAGAGCGCCTTGGCGATATAAACCTCAGGGTCGTCGCTGTACTCGATGATGTCAATTTTCTCGCCGCCGAGCTCGGCTACGATCACGTTTACACGGTCGCCTCTGGTTCCGATACAGGAACCGATCGCGTCGATGTTGTCGTTGTTTGAGAATACAGCCATCTTCGTGCGGCTTCCGGCCTCGCGGGCTACGGACTTGATCTCAACCGTGCCGTCGTAGATCTCGGGAACCTCCTGCTCGAAGAGCCTCTTTACGAGCTCGGGGCTTGTGCGGCTTATCATAGCCCTCGGTCCGCGCTCGTTGTCCTTGATGTCTGCCACGAGAACCTTGATGCTGTCGCCCTCGCGGAGCACGCGGTCGCCGACCTGCTCGGATTTAGGCAAAGTGGCTATGGCCTTGCCGATTTTGATTGTGGCCATACCGTTTTCGGGGTCGACTCGCTCGACTGTCGCAGTAACGAGCTCGCCCAGGCGGCTCTTGAATTCCTGGAGCATCTGACCCTTCTCGCCGTCGCGGATTCCCTGGCGGATAACCGACCTCGCGGTTTGTACCGCGATACGTCCGAGCTGCTTGGGATCGAGCGGCTGGGCGTATTCGTCGCCGAGCTGAATCGTCTTTCTCTTCTTTCTAACCTCGTCGATCGCGATCTCATAGTCGGGATCCATAACCTCGTCCACGACTGTCTTTACGAGCTTGACGTCAAAGGTGTTTTTTGTAGGGTCGATCTTAAAAATAACGTTTTCGTTGCCATAGGAGTTTTTGCAGGCAACCTTGATAGCGCGTTCGATCTGCTCTATCATATAATCCATCGGGATTCCTTTCTCCTTTTCGAGGAGAGTAAGCGCGGTAAAAAGTTCTTTGTTGTTCATTTTTCCAAATCATCCTTTCCTATACATTATATATTAATCAAAATCGTCGAGTTTAATCCAGGCGGCGTCCGATTTGCTGATGGTGATTTCGTGTTCGCCGCTGTGATCCTCTATCGTGACCTCTCCGCTGTCGTAGGCCTTTAAAACGCCCTTGAACTCGCGGCCGAGCCCCTCGATCGGTCTGATGAGCTTAACCATTATGTCCGCTCCTATGAAGCACTCAAAATGCTCGTCTCTGATAAGCGGCCTCTCGAGCCCCGGAGAACATACCTCCAAGGTGTAAGCCTGATCTATGGGATCCTCGTCGTCGAGCGGCTTATCGAGCGCGCGGGAAACCTGTTCGCAGTCATTGATGCTGATCCCGTTTGGACTGTCGATAATTATCCTCAGAAACCAATCGGCGCCCTCTTTTACAAAGCGCACGTCCCAAAGCTCGAGCCCCAGGTCGTTGACTATGGGTTGAGCAACGCCCCATACGCGCTGGACGGTGTTGCCCTTTTTCTTAGGCATAATCTCATCCTCCTTTGCTAAACAAAAGGAGCAAGCTCTCGCTCACTCCTTGTTTCTAACTTATTCAACGATATGATTATAGCACTTTTTTTCTGAGAAATCAAGCCCTATATTAATAGAAAGTAACTTGTATTAATAGAAAGTAGCGCATTACCGCCGGATTTTTTCATACATAATTACAGTACAAGATCCTCTCCGTCGCTGCCCTTATACGCAGTCGGCTCGTGCTCTCCCCTAAAGACTATGTGGTATAGTATTTCGATAACGAGGAATACGAGCTTCATAAATACGAACAGTGTCACGGTGATTATTGTAAAATATCCGAGTCCGGTATTTATCCAGCCGAATTTAAACGCGCATACGATGTAGCTGATCCCGAGAACGAACTCCAGGAAGGTCGAGAACCTCGGAAGGAAAACCAGGAAAGCAAGGAAGATTACCAGCTCTATCAGCCACGCTACGATTTTAATAGCGGGATCCTGATCGCTTATGATTCCGGCCAGGTATTTGTTGGCCACATAGTCTACAACCCGCGCCGAAAGAACGTTGATCGGAATGATGAACAGCATAAACGGAAGGATCCTTCTGATGAAGAGGGTATACCATTTACCCATATCCTCCTTATAGCTGTCGATCTCATCTATATACCAGCCGATTTTTTCTTTGCGGTTTTTAAATTTGTGCTTGTGCTCCGGCGAAGAACGTCGGCCGCTGATATGTTCATCCATTTTTGTATCACCTCAAATGTATTCTATCAAATTAAAGCGTGTAAGTCAATGTATTTGGAAATAAATATAAGAAAGAGTTTTGAGCTCTTGTTCGCCCCGGATTTTTGTGTTAGAATGACTTAAAGATATTACATATATATAATAGAAAGGAAATGGCTATGAAAATCTATCTCGCCTCACCATTTTTTAACGACAAGGAGCTGGAAAACGTTAAACGCGCCGAGTCGATACTTGAATCAAGAGGCTTTACCGTGTTTAGTCCTAGGCTTAACGAGGTCAGAAACGACGAAAACCTCGGCCTTCAAAGCTGGTCTAGAGAGACCTTTATGAACGACCGACGCTTTATCGACTGGGCGGACGCAGTAGTTATGCTCTATTACGGAGGCTACAGCGACAGCGGTACGGCGT
>CACYDK010000043.1 GCA_902773155.1 uncultured Ruminococcus sp. | reverse complement strand
TGACCGTGCTCACGCGCGAGCCCTTGAGGGAACCGGTCACGGCGGATTTTTTTAAAAGCTTTGTCTTTATTGTTATGGTTTTGATCTTCTTGTTTTCGGCAAAGGCCTTGGGTGAAATACCCGTTATCCTGTAGCTTTTGCCGTCCTTAAGCTTAACGCTTTTGGGGATGAGCGCGCGTGTGAGCTTTTTTGAGAGCGCGCACTTTTTATAGTATACTGTGCGTTTTTTTACGCTTTTTACAATGTATTTTGCCCTTGAGCTTCCGCTTCCGGCTGTATAGGTTTTGCCGGACTTTACCGCAAAGCTTTCGTGCTTTGTCGGTTCATTGGGGGAGAGAGCCTCAGTAGGCTTTGTTTCTTCGGGCTGCAGGGAGAGATAAGCCTGCCAAATATCGGGAAGATAAAGCAGTCGGTGCTCTCCGCCATGAGCTTCGTCATAAGCTGTTTTGTGACTCGTATTATCAAGAAGGAACTTTTGAAGCTGTGACGGCGGATATTTTTCCGTATCCGGGAGCAAGCCGCGAAGTACAGCGGCCGCCGCCGCGACTGCCGCGCACGACTGAGAGGTGCCCGAGGCGGTTTTGTATTCGCCCTTGAGGTGAGTCGAAAGGATATTCTCTCCGGGAGCGGCGAGCTCGTAGATCGAAGAATCCGGTTTGCACCAATTGGTAAACTCCGACATGCTTCCGCCGCCGTCTGTCGACATAACTCCGATAACCTCGGGATATGCCGCCGGATAGATTTTTGACTGATAAATATTGTCATCGGCACAGAGGCTTTCGTTGCCTGAGGATGAGACGAGAATGCACTTTTTTGACGCGCTTTTTATCGCTTCATGCAATTCGTCGGTCGGATATTTTGTGCCGAGAGACATACAGATCACATCCGCGTCGTTGTCCGACGCGTAGTTTATACCCTCGATTATGTCGTCAACCCCGAAATTCCTGGTTTTGCCGATCTTAACGGGCATTATCCTCGCTCCGTAAGCGATCCCGACGCCTCCGCCGTTGCCTGCTGACATAGCGATGATACCCGACATCATAGTGCCGTGACCGTCGGTATCTGTTGTAGCCGGAGTGTTGACTAGACTCATCCCGCGGATGTCGTCGACATAGCCGTTACGGTCATCGTCCACGCCCTGCTCGCCGTTGAGCTCGGTCTCGTTAGTCCAAAGATTATTTTCAATATCGGCGTTGACCGATACGCCGGTGTCTATAACGGCGACAGTAACGCCCTCGCCCGGACGCTTGCCCGACTGTTCAAGCCTGTCCCAAAGCTCCTCGGCTCCGATAGAGTTAAGCGAGGTCTGTTGGACATAAAGTTCGTCGCTTTCCCACGGTCTGTTTGCGGCCGAGGCGGAGAACACCGGCAGAAGCAGCAAGGCTGCTGCAATAAGGGACGACAGGCGGATCATTCTGAGCATGGCAGGTCATCCTTAAGAAAGCGTGATTTTCCGAAAGCGAGTATCATAATAAACGCAGGGTAAAAGAGCACAAGACCCAGTGTAAACATTGAGTTTTTACCGAAATAGGCTGAAAGAGCGATGGATTTCTTTATGTGTATAATGAACGGGATCACAAAATACAGGAGACCTCCCACTGTGGACAGAAGAATATCATTGATAAGCGGATCGATCACAAAAAAGTAAGTACATGAGATGGTGTATAATATCGGAAAAAGGGGCGAATATCCCATCCTCTTAAAAAATATAAAGTAACAGTAAAACGGGATGAGCGATTTGTACCCCTTCAAACCCATTTTTTTGAAAATACGGAACTCGGCTATAACCGGCACTATTATCAAGATCACGTAGAAAAATATGATTATATACGTGACATGAGGAGCCGATTCAGTCATAAAACTCAAAAATTCGGAAAATTGTATCAGAAACATATATACCTCCTAAATCGCGGCGTCAAGCTGCTGCCTGCTGACTAAGGCCGCGAACTCGCCCCCGAGTTCCATGAGCTCCTCGTAACTGCCCTGTTCAACTATCCTGCCCTTGTCGATAACCAGGATCCTGTCGCAGTTGCGCACTGTGGAGAGCCTGTGCGCGATAACGAGTCTGGTGCAGTCGAGCGTGTCTAAGGCGGCGGATACCTCTCTCTGGACGACGTTATCCAGCGCCGAGGTAGCCTCGTCCAAGAACAGTATCTTGGGCTTCATTACTATGGCGCGGGCGATGAGTATGCGCTGCTTTTGTCCGCCCGAGATATTACCGCTGTTCTGGTCGATCATCGTCCTCATACCCATAGGCATAGCGCGAATATCGTCGGCTATACCGGCGAGCTCGGCAGCCCTCCAAGCGTCCTCAAGCGTGAGCTCGGGAGAGCGAATGGTGATGTTTGTATAGATATCTCCGGAAATCAGAGCGTCGTTTTGCAGTACCGTGCCTATGCTTCGCCTCAGAGATTTGAGGTCGATACGGCTGATGTCTTTTTCGTCATACATAATAATGCCGCGCTCGGGCTTTTCAAATCCGAGCAAAAGGCGCATTATGGTCGATTTTCCGCTTCCGGATTTGCCGACTATGGCAACATAATCGCCCTCGTTTATGTGCAGGGAAAAGTCGTTGAGTACAGGTATGCTTGCGTTGTCATATCCAAAGCTGAGGTTGTTTACGTCGATTTTGCCCTTTAGCTCAAAAAGCATTTCCTTTTCGTCCGAGGTTTCGGGGCTTTCCTCAAGGATCGGCTTTATCATATCGAGGATCGGCACCGCCTGCGAAGCCGAGACAGCCGCCTCGGACAGAGCTGTTACCGAAGC
>CACYDK010000042.1 GCA_902773155.1 uncultured Ruminococcus sp. | reverse complement strand
ACGACTTTAATGCGATTTGTGTCAAAAAACAGCACGATTTGAACATCATTTGAGCAGCAAACGCACTTCTTTGAGACCACGCGCCGAGCAAAATCAAACAAAGAAAAACGGCTTAAACGCAGTGTTTAAGCCATTTTTTGCTTGGCATTTAACTATATGATTGATACAATGAACCCTATGCATCCTCTCATAGGAGAATACATCAACTACAACTACCTTATTGCGTCTTTCATCTTTCTAACATACGCTCCGACGTAATCAGGCGCGTCTTTACCATACTCGGCGAGTAATTTTACTATCGCCGATCCGACAATAACTCCGTCACTGAGATCTGACATTTTTTTCGCCTGTTCGGGAGTTGATATGCCGAACCCTATCGCACAGGGAACATCTGTATTTTCACGGATATTGGAAACAATAGATTCCAAATCCGTGTTGATTTCATTTCTCATTCCCGTTACGCCCAGACTCGATACTATATAAATAAAGCCCTCTGCTTCTTTCGCTATCATACCTATTCGGTTTTCGGAAGTCGGCGCGATAAGCGATATCAAATCAACGTCGTATTTACGGCATATAGGCAGGAACTCGTCCTTTTCCTCATACGGGATATCGGGAAGAATCAAGCCGTCAATTCCAATTTCCGCGCAGGTCGATATAAACTTTTCCGAGCCGTATGAGAACACCACGTTCGCGTATGTCATAAATACCATCGGTACTTCCACATCAATTCTAAGCTCGCGCACTAAATCGAACACCTTATCGGTCTTAACTCCTCCGCTTAACGCGCGGATATTAGCTGCCTGAATAACAGGTCCCTCGGCAGTCGGATCGGAAAACGGTATACCGAGCTCTATAAGGTCGGCGCCGTTTTTTACGGCGGCTCTTACCACGGCGGCAGTTGTTTCCAAATCGGGATCGCCGCAGGTTATAAACGGAATAAACGCTTTTCCGTTTTCGAAGGCTTTTTTGATATTACTCATAAATATCCTCCCCTCTGTATCGCGCGATAGCGGCAACATCCTTATCGCCTCTGCCCGAAACCGTTACTACGATTATCTTGTCCTTATCCATATCGGGAGCTATTTTCATAGCGTACGCTAAAGCGTGTGAGGATTCTATCGCGGGAATTATTCCCTCGGTTCTTGAAAGATACTCGAAAGCGTTTACCGCCTCTTCATCTGTTATCGCGACATATTCTCCTCTGCCGATATCGTGCAGATAAGCGTGTTCGGGCCCTACTCCGGGATAATCAAGACCCGCGGAAATTGAATATACGGGCGCAATTTGGCCGTCTTTATCCTGGCAAAAATATGATTTCATACCGTGGAAAATTCCGAGCCTGCCCGTTGAAATTGTCGCGGCGGTCTCGAAAGTATCAATTCCTCTTCCCGCCGCCTCACATCCGATAAGGCGTACGTCTTTGTCCTCTATAAAATTATAGAAACTGCCGATAGCGTTTGAGCCGCCTCCGACGCAGGCGATTACAGCGTCGGGAAGTCTTCCTTCTTTTTCGAGCATCTGCTCTTTTGTTTCTTTGGAAATCACCGCCTGGAAATCACGTACAATAGTCGGGAAAGGATGGGGTCCCATTACCGAACCAAGGCAGTAATGTGTGTCGGAAATTCGAGTTGTCCACTCGCGCATAGCTTCGCTGACGGCATCTTTAAGAGTTTTTGTACCGCTCTTCACGGGAACAACCTCAGCGCCGAGCAAACGCATACGGTATACATTAAGCGCTTGGCGGATTGTATCCTCCTCGCCCATAAATACTACGCACTCCATACCCATAAGAGCGGCGGCTGTTGCCGTGGCTACACCGTGCTGTCCCGCTCCTGTTTCGGCGATAAGGCGGGTTTTACCCATTTTTTTCGCGAGCAAAGCCTGACCGAGTACGTTATTGATTTTATGCGCGCCCGTGTGATTTAAATCCTCGCGCTTGAGATATATTTTCGCGCCGCCGAGGTCTTTCGTCATTTTTTCGGCGTAGTAAAGCCGAGACGGTCTGCCCGCGTAATTATTGAATAATTCGCTGAGCTCACGATTAAACTCAGGATCGTTTTTATAGTAATTATATGCTTGCTCCAGCTCGTTTACGGCGTTCATCAGCGTTTCGGGAATATACTGTCCGCCGTGAACTCCAAAGCGTCCTTCCGTATTACTCATTTCCTTCTTCCTTTCTGACGGCGTTTACAAACGCGGTCATTTTATCTAAATCCTTTTTTCCGTCCGTTTCTATACCCGAGCTGACATCAACAGCGAAAGGACGGTTGCTCCTTATTGCTGATTGTATGTTTTCGGTATCGAGCCCGCCTGCTAAAAAATACGGACGGTTTATACTTTTAATAAGCTCCCAGTT
>CACYDK010000041.1 GCA_902773155.1 uncultured Ruminococcus sp. | reverse complement strand
GTTGCCCGACTGCTCTGCGATTGTATTAACAACCTCTTCGTTAAGACCGAGGTTGAGAATTGTGTCCATCATACCGGGCATCGAAGCGCGCGCACCGGAACGAACGGAAACGAGAAGCGGGTTGGTCTTATCACCGAACTTCTTGCCTGTGATACCCTCCATCTTCTCAATGTGCTCCATAATCTGGCCCATGATTTCGTCGTTGATCTGTCTACCGTCCTCGTAGTACTGAGTACAAGCCTCAGTCGAGATTGTAAAGCCCTGGGGAACAGGGAGACCTAATTTGGTCATCTCGGCAAGGTTAGCGCCCTTACCACCGAGGAGCTCACGCATGTTAGCGTCGCCTTCAGTAAACAAATACACCCATTTGTTTGCCATTGGAATTACCTCCTAAAATAAGTAATTTTGCCGCGAAAACGCGGTGACTCTTAAAGTCTGTAGTACATTATAACAAAAAAATTACAAAAAAGGAATACCTATTTGAAAAATTTTGCAAGAAAACTTGATATTATTATCCAAATATTATGTGTAAATCAAATAAAATAAAAATTTTTTACGTTTTTGTCTTGAAAATTGCCCCTAGGATGAGATATTATAGTACCCGTAAAACACCAATTCGCGAGGTGAACATTATGAAAAACTGTGCTGTTATTCTCGCCGGAGGCGAGGGTAAGAGAATGAAAATGGATAAGCCCAAGCCGCTGGCCGAGGTTCTCTCCGAGCCCATGCTCAAGTGGGTTATCGGCTCGGTAAAATCAGCCGGCGTAGATGAAATCTGCATAGTAAAGGGTTTTGGCAAAGAATACGTCGAGCAATTCGTGGAAACGCTCGGTTTTCCGGTAGAAACTGTTTTTCAGGCCGAAAGGCTCGGAACAGGCCACGCGGTTATGCAGGCCAAGGGTTTTCTAAAAAACAACGCCGGAAACGTTGTTATTCTAAACGGCGACGCGCCGTTCATGGACAGCAAAACAATCAGAGACTCGCTTAAATACCATACCGAAAACGGCAACGCCGCTACGGTGATTACCGCCAAGGTAGACGACCCGACCGGTTACGGACGCATAATCCGCGGCGAAAACGGCGAGCTCAAGGCGATCGTTGAGCATAAGGACGCTACCGATGAGGAAAAGCTCGTAAACGAGGTAAGCTCCGGAGGCTTCTGGTTCGACACCGAAAAGCTCCTCGGAGTTTTGGGCGAGATCAAATCCGACAACAGCGCCAGCGAATACTACCTGCCGGACGCAATTAAACTTCTTTTAGAGAAAAAAGAAAAGGTCGGAGCCTTTACTGCCGACAGCGCCGACACTGTTTTGGGCGCAAACGACAGAGAACAGCTCAGGGAACTTGAAAACATCGCCGTAACAAAGGGCTACAAATGTACTCTTTAAAAATTGAATAAAAAACGGTCATAATCCGAATTGAGGACATTCGTCCTCGGTTCTCATTTATACTAAGGGAGAGATAAAATGAATTTTCACGGGAAAGACATCAAGATCTTCACAGGCAGCTCCAACGTTGCCGTAGCACAGGGCATCGCGGGATGTCTCGGGCTTCCGCTCGGCAACTGCGAATGCAAAAAATTCTCCGACGGAGAGATCTCTGTTTCAATCAATGAGTCCGTAAGAGGCTCGGAGTGCTTCATCGTTCAGTCAACCTGCACTCCTGTTAACGATAATCTTATGGAAATGCTCATAATGATTGACGCTATGAAGCGCGCCTCCGCCGCAAGAATCACTGCGGTTATGCCCTATTTCGGCTATGCGCGTCAGGACCGTAAGGCTAAGCCCAGAGATCCGATTTCGTCTAAGCTTTGCGCCGACCTTATTACCGCCGCGGGAGCTGACAGACTTCTCACAATGGATCTCCACGCAAACCAGATCCAGGGCTTTTTCAACATCCCCGTCGACCATCTCCAGGGCGCGGGCATCCTCGCTAACCATATGAAAGAAAAGGTCGGAAGCCACGCCGACGAGTATGTTGTCGTTTCCCCAGACCTCGGCTCTGTAACAAGAGCGAGAAATTTCGCGAGTAAAATAGGCACCGCTCTCGCCATCATCGACAAGCGCCGTCCCAAGGCCAATGTTTCTGAGGTTATGAACATCATCGGCGACGTAAAAGGCAAGAAGGTCATCATTCTTGACGATATGATCGACACAGCAGGAACTCTATGCAACGGCGCAAAGGCTATAGTTGAAGTAGGCGGAGCTACAGAGGTTTACGCCTGCGCGACTCACGCAGTGCTCTCCGGACCCGCTATTGAAAGAATCAAGAACTCCGTTATCAAGGAGCTCGTGCTTCTCGATACAGTTCCGCTCACCGAGGAAAAGAAGCTCGATAAATTCACTGTTCTCCCCACCGCTCCGATTTTCGCCGAGGCTATTGCCAGAATCTACAACGACAAGCCCTTTACGGCGGCGTTCGGCGGCTGATTAAAAACATAAATAATAAAACCGGCTGGCTCAAACAGGTTTTGAGTCAGCCTATTGAATATGAGCTGATTTAATGTTTAACAAAAAAAAGTTTACCAACAATTCCATAGAGCTGCTCGTGGTTGGACTCGGAAATCCCGACAGAAAATACGAGAACACAAGACATAACGCCGGCTTTATGATGCTCGATTATATAGCCGATAAGCTGGACGTAAAAATCAACCGCGTAAAGTTCAAATCAACTGTCGGAGAAGGCTGGATCGGAGACCACAGAGCTCTGTTTATGAAGCCGTCGACATACATGAACAACAGCGGCGAGGCTGTCACAGAGGCCATGCGCTTTTACAAGATACCTCCCGAAAAGGTAATCGTGATACTCGACGACATCAATCTTGACGTCGGTAAAATGAGGATACGCTCAAAGGGAAGCGACGGCGGACAAAACGGTATGAAGAGTATAATCTACCTTAGCGGAAGCAATATGTTCCCGAGGATCAAGGTCGGTATCGGAAACAAGCCCAATCCGGAATATGACCTTGCGGCTTGGGTGCTCTCGAAATTCTCCGGAGACGATTTAAAGGCTCTCGAGACGGTGGCCGAAAACTCCCTGGACGCGGTCAAGCTGATCGCCGACGGAAACACCGCAGAGGCTATGAACCGCTACAACAGGAAATGACTATCATATGAGATTTATAGCCGATAAGCTCGAACGCACCGAAGCGTTCGGCATAATCGAAAAAAACCTTAAACCCCAAAAAGCCGTTTTCGCCTACGGGCTAACGGATATTCACAAAAGCACTTTGATTTATTCGCTCTGCCGTTTACACAATGTCAGGGCTTTTTGTGTTGCCCCCGATGAGCAAAAGGCACAGACCACGGTTAACGATCTCAGTTCTATGGGGCTCAAAGCATATTTTTATCCCGCAAGAGATTTTATTTTCCGGGAAATAAGCGGAAAATCACGCGAATACGAGCACAAAAGGCTTGAAGTCCTCTGCAAAATGCTGAGAGGCGATTATGACGTAATAGTCGCCTGCGTAGACGCCGCCGCTCAGTATACCGTACCGCCGGAAAAGCTCATGGAAACCGTGCTGAAACTCGATAAGGGCGTCGAAATACCTACGGAAGCCTGCATTAGGGCGCTCACGCTTCTCGGCTACCAGCGTTTTGATCAAGTCGACGGCAAGGGACAATTCTCGCTGAGAGGCGGTATTTTGGACTTCTTTATGCCGGACAGCGAGTATCCCGTGAGAGCCGAATTCTGGGGCGATGAAATAACCGATCTTAACTACTTTGACGTCGAGTCTCAGCGAAGGCTTGAGCCTGCCGGCGAGATCGTCCTGACCCCGTCGACCGAAATCCTGATCGGCGACCGGAATGAGCTCGCGGACAAAATAATAAAAAAAGCAAAGCTTCTTCGCGGAAAAAACGCTCAAATCGCTAAGGATATCCTATACGGTGAAGCAGAAAAAATCCGCTCCGGCGTTACTCCTTCATCGATCGATAAGTTTATCGGCGAGGTCTACGACAAGCCCTCTACCCTATTCGACTATCTTGATCCGTCCTCGCCTGTATTTATAAGCGAGTATCAGAATGTACGCGAACGCGCGAAGGCTGTGGATTTTCAATTTAACGAAAGTCTGGCGGATTATTTTAAGGACGGCACCCTTTGCAGAGGGTTTGAAACCTATTATTTAAATTTTAATTCTTTATTAGAATTATTACTTAAGCATCCCTCGCTTTTTATGAGCGTTTTTGCAAGCTCCTCGTTCGACTTTCCGCTGGCGGCCACGGCATACTTCGCGGCAAAGCAGCTCGGACTTTGGAACGGCTCGGTACAGTATCTTACGGAGGATATCGAAAGCTACAGCTCACAGGGCTTTACGCTCGCTGTCCTCGCCGGAACCGAAAAGGGAGCTGCGAATCTTGAGGAGAATCTGCGCAAGAAGGGCTATTCTCCCATTCTTATAAACAGCGAAACCGAAATCACCGAGCCGGGACTTTACGTTCTTCCCGGGGCTCTTTCGGCCGGTTTCGAATTCACCGAGGCAAAATTCGCGCTGATAAGCCACGGGCTTTCCGCAAATTACCGTCCGAAAAAGCAACGCCGAAAAAAACACAAAAACGGACAGGAAATCTACAGCCTTTCGGAGCTTAACAAGGGAGATTACGTTGTCCACAGCACACACGGTATCGGTATTTTCGGCGGTATCCAGAAAATGAGCGTGCAAGGCGTCACAAAGGATTATATACGTATCGAATACGCAAGGGGCGACGTGCTGTACGTTCCCGTAACGCAGCTTGATCTTGTCGCAAAATATATAGGTCCAAAAGAGGACAGCACCGTAAAGCTCAACAGGCTCGGCAGTACCGAATGGCAAAAAACAAAAAGCCGGGTAAAGAGCTCGGTCAAGGATATCGCCAAGGAGCTTATCGCTCTTTATTCCGAGCGAATGAAGGCCAAGGGCTTCGCCTTTTCCGGCGATACTCCGTGGCAGAGAGATTTTGAAACCAAGTTCGAGTATGAAGAAACGCCCGATCAGATCCGCTGTGCTGAGGAAATAAAGCACGATATGGAGCGAATACAGCCTATGGACAGGCTCCTGTGCGGAGACGTAGGCTTCGGAAAAACCGAGGTGGCGCTCAGAGCGGCCTTTCGCTGTGTAAGCGACTCAAAGCAGTGCGCGCTTCTGTGCCCTACAACAATCCTCGCCTGGCAACATTATCAAACCGTACAAAAGAGATTTGAGGGTTATCCTGTAAACATCGAGCTGTTGTCCCGCTTCCGCACTCCTAAACAGCAGAAGGAGATCATCAGGAAGCTAAGTACCGGCGAGATAGATATGATCATCGGAACTCACAGACTCGTTCAAAAGGACGTTGTTTTCCATGATCTCGGACTAGCTATCATC
>CACYDK010000040.1 GCA_902773155.1 uncultured Ruminococcus sp. | reverse complement strand
GCTTAGCTTATTGAAGCTCCTGCTTTCGCGCTCCGATTTTCTGCTTCTCGACGAGCCGACTAACCATCTGGATATCAGCTCTGTAAACTGGCTCGAGAGCTTTATCCGCGATTTCAAGGGCTCTATGCTAATAGTCAGCCACGACCGATATTTTCTCGACAGCGTGACCAACAAAACCATTGAGCTCGAGCACAGGAAAACAATGATGTATAAGGGCAATTACTCGGTATTTAAGGAGAAGAAGCGCGCGTATACCGAAAGCCTGAGAAATAAGTACGAGAATGATATCAAGGAGATAAAGCGCATTGAAGCCATTGTCGAACAGCAGAAAAGATGGGGCAGAGAGCGCAATTTTATAACGGCGGCAAGCAAGCAGAAGGCCGCGGATAAGCTGAGGGAAAACCTCGTAATACCGGATTCCGAGCTCGAAACCATGCGTATGCGCTTTGAGCCGCGCCGTGAAAGCGGTACCGACGTACTGATCGCGGAGGGTATTTCAAAATCCTTCGGCGAAAAAAAGCTGTTCAGCGGCGTCAGCTTTCACATCCGTAAGGGCGAGAGGGTTTTTATCCTCGGTGAAAACGGTTGCGGAAAAACTACACTATTTAATATTCTTTTAGGGAAAATTAGTGCGGACAGCGGCTTCGCTGATTTCGGAGCGCAGGTTGACGCGGGATACTTCGACCAGATGCAGAGCAACCTGAACCTCAGTAAAACTGCCCTCGACGAGGTATGGGACGCTTTTCCAAACCTCACCGAAACCAAAGTCAGAACCTGCCTCGGAAGCTTCCTGTTCAAGGGGGACGACGTGTATAAGCCGCTCTCGCAGATGAGCGGAGGAGAGCGCGCCAGAGTGAGCCTTCTTAAGCTCGTCCTCGGCGGCGATAACTTCCTTATGCTTGACGAGCCGACAAACCATCTCGACAGCGCTTCACGCGAACAGCTCGAAAACACTCTGCAAAATTACGACGGCACAATGCTGATAATCAGCCACGACCGCTATTTTATAAACAAGCTGGCCACCCGTATACTTAAGCTTACTCCGGACGGTATGATCGAATACCTCGGAAACTACGATTATTATCTAGAGCGAACGGGCTCTGAGCAGGAAGCCGAGGCGCCTAAAACAGTAAAGGAAAAACAGCCCAACGACTATGTTCTCGAGAAACAGCAGAGGGCTAAGGAGCGCAAGCGCAAGAACGATATTAAGCGTATTGAAGAGAGGATCGAAGCGCTCGAGTCCGAGATAGAAGCTCTGAATGAATTGCTCGCCTCCGATGAGGTCTCTTCCGATTACGAGCGTCTGATAAGTCTTTCAAACGAGCTGCGCGAAAAGCAGACAGAAATCGATTCCGCATACGAGGAATGGGAGAGCCTGAATTCCTAGCCTCTGGACAAATATGAAATAATATGCTAGAATAAACCTAGGACAACTGCCTGTAGCACAGCTGGATAATGCAACAGACTCCGACTCTGTAGATCGCTGGTTCGAATCCAGTCAGGCAGGCCAAAAAGCAGGGGCAGAAAAAAGCTTCGCAAAAAAGGCACATAACCGTTTTTACGGTTGTGTGCCTTTTGCGGTATCAGGAAAGTTCGTATCAGATCGGTAATCATTCTTATCCCAGAGCTACGTCCAGGATCATCATTATCATAAAGCCCGCGGCGGCCGATATGGTCGGCCCTTTTGTTTTTGAGTGAGCCTGCGGTATCAGTTCGCCTATCGTGACAAAAATCATAGCTCCCGAGGCGAACGAAAGCAGATATGGCAGAAGAGCGGATATTGCTCCAGTAAGCATAATAGTGATCGCCGAAGCTACCGGCTCCACGGCGCCGGATAGAGCACCGTAGAAAAAGGATTTGGTTTTGCACATTCCCGCGCATCTGAGCGGAGTTGAAACAATCGCCCCCTCCGGATAATTCTGAATCGCTATTCCCAGCGACAGTGCGAACGCCTCCGCCATTGCGATTTGAGAGCTACCGTTCAAAGCTCCCGCAAGGGCAACACCAACAGCCATTCCCTCGGGAATATTGTGGATCGTTATAGCGAGCAGCATCATTGCCGTTCTGCTCTCTATTCCCGTGCGCTCCGTTTCAAGTCTTCCGGCAGCCTTGTCAAGAACGACCATAAAGCATACGCCCAGGGCAAAGCCGACGGCCGGAGGAAGATACCCCGGCATACCCCGGCTTTTTGACATTTCTATCGACGGTAGGATCAGCGACCACACCGAGGCCGCGATCATAACTCCCGACGCAAAGCCCAGCAGGATCCGGGTAAGTCCTTCGTCAGGTTTTTTTCGTATGAAGAACACGGCCGCCGAGCCTATCAGCGTTCCGAAAAACGGCATAAATAATACCGCGATAATATCCATAAAACAGTCCTTCCCAATTGGCCGACCAGCGGCAGTTTTACGGTATATTATATGCGGTACTGTGATTTTTGACAGCTTATACTGACATATTAAATCAGAATTCCGTCACAGTGGTCTATTTCGTGCTGAATGATCTGAGCCGTAAAGCCCTGAAAGGATTTTGTCCTTGGTCTAAAGCTCTCGTCCAGATATTTGACCTTTATAGATTTGTATCTGGTAGTTTTTCTGGGACCTCCCAAAAGCGAAAGACAGCTTTCTTCTGTCTCAAACGCGATGGCCTTTCCTATTATCTCGGGGTTGTACATCAGGGTGATCTTACCCTCGTCGCTGAACGCGATTATCCTTTTTTGAAAGCCTATCATATTCGCGGCCATACCTACGCAGGTTTCCCGGTGAAACCTTAGCGTGTCGAGCAGATCCTGCGCTATTGCGGAGTCTGATTTTTCTGCCGGCTTCGATTTTATTCCTAAAAGCATCGGGTCGTGGATCAGTTGTCTTATCATTTTATGTTCCTTTCTGGACTTTAGTGCGCCTCTCTGCTATAATTGATTCGGGAGGCGTTTTTTATGGAAGAACGTTTATCAAAACAAATAGATTTTTCACTCGAAATAGACAAGGTGAAGAACGTATTTCGTCAGACTCATCTTTCAAATCACGGCCGACGCGAAAACGACGCCGAGCATTCGTGGCATATGGCTGTGATGGCCTATATCCTCCGCGAGTATTCCAACGAAAAAATCGACATAGCGCGAGTCATGCTGATGTGCCTTATTCACGATGTGGTCGAGATTGACGCCGGCGATACCTATGCCTACGACGACGCCGGTATTGAAACTCAGAAAGTCCGCGAGCTTGCGGCAAAGGAGCGCATTTATTCTCTGCTTCCGGAGGATCAAAAGCTGGAGCTTTCGGCGCTGTTCGACGAGTTCGAGGCAGGGGAGACTCCGGAGGCGAAATTCGCAAGGGCTATGGATAATTTCCAGCCGCTTATGCTGAATAACTCAAACGGTGGCTCCGACTGGAAAGAACATCAAGTGACCTCGGAGCGGGTTTACGCCCGCCAGAGCGGAACGAAATACGGCTCCAAAAAGCTTTTTGAGCTCACCGACGAAATACTTAAGGACAATATTAAAAAAGGTTG
>CACYDK010000039.1 GCA_902773155.1 uncultured Ruminococcus sp. | reverse complement strand
GTTCCCATACCGAACACGGAAGTTAAGCCCTGTAGTGCCGACGATAGTTGGCTGGTGACGGCCTGTGAAAATAGGAAGATGCCAACACCTTAAAGCGTTCACCCAATAGGGTGGGCGTTTTTTATTTCTGAAAAATCACAACAACAGTACAATTCAATCTTTACTACTTGTAATACACACAGGATAATCGCTATGGATTTTTTTAACGGACTGATAACGTCGTGGGAATACTTCGGCTCTTCGGGACGGCCGTTCGTGCTCTACGGAATGGGCGACGGCGCCGACAAGGTGCTGGACGAGCTTTTGAGGCTTGGGATCAAGCCTTACGGGGTAATGGCCAGCGACGACTTTGTACGAGGCCAGAGCTTTCGCGGATACACTGTGAAAAAATTATCGGACTTTGAGGAGGAGCTTTCGGATTTCGATATCGCCCTTTGCTTCGCGAGCTCCCTGCCCGAGGTAACAGCCCACATCAGAAGCATAGCTGAAAAACACAAGGTCTTAGTTCCGAGCGTTCCGGTTTTCGGGAACAATATTTTTAACAGGGAATTCGCGGAAGCTCACCAAAGCGAGCTCGACGAGGCCTACTCTCTCCTGTCGGACGAGTTGAGCCGCCGGGTTTTTGAGGGCGTCGCGAAGTTTGAGTTCAGCGGCGAGCTTAGTTATCTCGACGAGATCACCACGAGCAAGAGCGCGGCGCTCGGGCTTCTCAACCTGGGCGAAAACGAGAGCTACCTCGACCTCGGAGCCTATACCGGCGACACGATAGAGGAATTTCTCGGCGTTACGGGCGGTAAATACAAAAGCATAACCGCGCTTGAGCCGAACATAAAGAGCTTTGGGAAGCTTGAGGCCTTCTGCGAGGGGATGGAAAATGTCACTCTGTTCAACTACGGCTCCTACAACCGCAACACCACACTTAAATTTAACACCAAATCAGGGCGCAACTGCGCGATCTCCGAAAACGGAGTCGAGCTAAAAGTCGCGAGGGTCGATTCGCTTCTCTGCGGCAAAAGGATAACCTACGCGAAGCTGGACGTAGAGGGCGCGGAGGCCGAGACTCTTGAGGGAATGGAAAAAACCATCGCGCTCTTCAAGCCAAAGCTGAACGTCGCGGCGTATCACCGCGGCGAGGATCTGTTCGACCTTATTCTGAGGCTGAACAGGTTGAATCCTGAATACAGATTCTACCTGAGACATCATCCCTACATCCCGCACTGGGACACGAATATATACGCGGTATAAAAAAGCACACTGTGCATCTAAGCAGACAACAGAAAACCGGACAGACGCGCTTTTTCGGCGTTGTCTGTCCGGTTTTTGATTTGGTAGGAAATTACGACAAATAGTAAAAATAATACTATACTATTTGTAATCTTTATAACCTTGATACTTATGAAGCGAACTGGCTGTTGTAAAGCTCCGAGTAGAAGCCGTTCTTTTCGAGCAGTTCGGCGTGAGTGCCCTGCTCCGCTATGTCGCCATCCTTCATAACAAGTATCAGGTCGGCGTCCTTTATTGTTGAGAGCCGGTGAGCAATGATAAAGCTCGTTCTGCCCTTCATAAGGTTGTTCATAGCGCGCTGTATTCGGCTCTCGGTGCGTGTATCGACCGAAGAGGTAGCCTCGTCGAGAATCAAAATCGGGTTGTCGGCGAGGATAGTACGGGCTATTGTGAGGAGCTGCTTCTGACCCTGGCTCACGTTGCTGGCGTCCTCATTGAGCTCCATATTATAACCTCCGGGCAAAGTCCGGATAAAGCGGTCGGCGTGAGCGGCCTTCGCCGCGGCTATGACCTCGTCGTCTGTAGCGTCGAGGCGGCCGTAGCGGATGTTTTCCATAATCGTGCCCTTGAAGAGCCATGTATCCTGAAGAACCATTCCGAGAGCGTCCCTGAGCTCACGGCGGTTGAAGTCCTTGACGTTGTGACCGTCGAGCCTTACGGCTCCGTCGTTTACGTCGTAAAAGCGCATAAGGAGCTTGACCATCGTGGTTTTTCCGGCTCCGGTGGGGCCTACTATCGCGATCCGCTGACCCTGCTTTACGCTTGCGCTGAAATCGCGGATGATGATTTTGTCGGGATCGTAGCCGAATTTTACGTGCTCAAACTCGACGTCGCCCTTTATTGTGGTTACGTCAACGGGGTTTTCGGCGGTTTGATCCTCCTCTTCCTCGCCGAGGAACTCAAAAACACGCTCGCTTGCCGCGGCCATAGACTGCACCTGGTTGATCACCTGCGAAATCTGCTGTATGGGCTGGGTAAAGTTCTTTACATACTGAATAAAGGCCTGGATATCGCCGATCGTGATAACGCCCTGTATAGCGAGAAGTCCTCCCGAAAGAGCGACGGCGGCGTAGCCGAGGTTTCCGACAAACATGGTAAGCGGATGCATCATTCCCGACAGAAACTGGGATTTCCACGCGCTTTTGAAGAGGACGCCGTTGAGCTTATCGAACTCGGCGATAGTGTCGTCCTCCTTATTGTTCGACTTTATGATAAGGTGGCCGCCGTAGGTTTCCTCGACAATACCGTTGATGTGTCCGAGGTATTCCTGCTGGTCGCGGAAATGCTTCTGGCTGATCCTCACGATCGTCGCAAGCAGCACAGCCGAAAGCGGGAGGATCACAAAGGCGATAAGCGTCATAAGCGGCGAAATAGAGAGCATCATTATCAGAATACCGACTATGCTGCAAACCGAAGTAATGATCTGGGTAATGCTCTGGTTAAGTCCGAAGCCGAGGGTGTCGACGTCGTTGGTGATCCTTGAAAGCACCTCGCCGTAGGTTCGGCTCTCAAAATATTTTAGCGGCATACGGTTTATTTTTTCAGTGATGTCGCGGCGCATACGGTAGCAGATCTTCTGCGTTATACCGGTCATAAGCCAGCCCTGGACGAACATAAACAGCGCGCTTACTCCGTACAGAATGAGCACGAGGATCAGGATGTAGCCAATGTAGCCGAGGTCTATGCCTCCGTTGCCCCTGATCTGCGCCATTAAGCCTGTGGCCAGAGCCGTAGTGGCCTTTCCGAGGATCTTAGGACCGATAACCGCGAAAACCGTTGAAACTGCTGCGCATATCATTACAATTATGACGGCTATCTTATACTTGCCGATATAGGCTATTAGCTTTTTCATCGTGCCCTTAAAGTCCTTAGCCTTTTCCACCGGAGCCATAGGCCCGCCGTGACGTGGTCTGCGGTTTTCAGCCATTGTCCTCACCCTCCTTTTCAAGCCCGAGCTCCTTCTCGGAAAGCTGTGAACGGGCGATCTCGAGGTAGGGCTCGCAGTTCTTAAGAAGCTCTGAATGCGTTCCTATGCCCGCAAGCCTGCCGTCGTCAAGCACAAGGATCTGCTCGGCGTCCATTATAGTGGATATCCTCTGAGCAACTATGATCACCGTGCTGTCGCCCATATTCTCCTTGAGGGCTTGCCGTAAAGCCTTGTCGGTTTTCATATCGAGCGCCGAGAAGCTGTCGTCGAAGATATAGATTTTCGGATTCTTCGCGATCGCGCGGGCGATCGAAAGCCGCTGCTTCTGACCTCCGGAGACGTTTGTGCCTCCCTGCGAGATCTCGCTCTTTATGCCCTCGGACTTCTGTTCGATAAACTCGGAGGCCTGGGCTATGTCGACGGCTCGCTTAAGCTCGGCTTCGCCGGCGTTCGTGTTGCCGAATTTCAGGTTTGACTCGATCGTTCCGCTGAAAAGTATTCCCTTCTGCGGAACGTAACCGATGTCCTCGCGCAGGGATTTCATCGTGATGTCCTTTATATTCTCACCGCCGACGAGGATCTCTCCGTCGGTTACGTCGTAAAGACGCGGGATCAGATTAACGAGAGTGGATTTTCCGCTTCCGGTGCTTCCGATGACGGCGGTCGTCTCGCCGCTTCGGGCCGTAAAGGAGATATTCTCCAGCACGTTTTCCTCGGCTCCGGGATAGCGGAAGCTCACGTTTTTGAACTCCACCGTACCGTCGTGGTTTTGAAGCTCGTGGCTGCCGGGAGCGTCTGTGATGGAGGACTCGGTCTTGAACACCTCGTCGATACGGTTAGCGGCTACGGCGGCTCTGGGGAGCAGAACCGACATAACCGTCAGCATAATAAAGCTGATAATGATCTGCATAGCGTAGGTTATGAAGGCGGTCATTTCGCCGACCTGCATATTGCCTTCGTTTATCTGTCCTGCCGCGACCCATACTATGAGCACGGATACCAGGTTCATAATGACCGTCATGATCGGCATCATAAAGGTCATAACGCGGTTAGTAAAGAGATTAGTTCGGGTGAGCGCGCGGTTCGCGTCGTCGAAGCGCTCCTCCTCGCGTTTTTCGCGGCCGAAGGCGCGGATCACCGGAATTCCCGTGAGTATCTCGCGCGAAACTAGGTTTACGCGGTCGACTAGCTTCTGCATAAGCTTGAACTTTGGCATAGCTACAACAAAGAGCACGCCGACGATGGCCATTATCACCGCGACAGCGAGGGCTATTACCCACCACATAGAGGCTCCGGTGTTGACGACCTTGATAACTCCCCCGACTCCGATGATCGGCGCGTAGAGAGCCATTCTTAAAAGCAGTACGGAAACCATCTGAATCTGCTGTACGTCGTTGGTCGTTCTGGTAATAAGCGAGGCTGTGGAGAATTTGTCGATTTCGGCGTTTGAAAAGCCGATGACCTTTTTGAACACTCCGGCGCGAAGATTCATTCCGACCCCGGCTCCGACCTTAGCGGCAAAATAACCGGCAACTATTGAGGCCGCCGTAAGCAGAAGAGCGATCCCGAGCATCTTTAGCCCGGCCAACCACAGGTAATCGGTCTGCTTTGAGTCGATATCGACGCCGGCCTCGATGTCGCAGTTTATGGCGTAGGCTATTCCGGACGATTTCATGGTATCGGCTCCGAGCGCGTCTATCTCGTCGTTCAGCTTTTCACGCGACTTAAGAAGCTGCTCTTTTCCGAGCTTAAACTCGATCTCTCCGGCCGGAGAAGGGATTTTTACTCCGTCGTATAGTGCCAAAAACAGCGGACGCGCATCGACGCATTCGACCGTCTTATCGTTACCGTCGTCATCCTTTTCAGTGCGCTCAAAAACCTCGAGTTCGACCCCTAGCAGCTTTCCGAGCTGTTCGACGCTCTCGCGCTCGGGCTCTGTTTTGACGGACTTGGAATTAGCGTTCATCATCTCCGCGAAGGTATCAAGCGGCAGCATCGACATGGAATAGTTCATCATAACCGGGATAATTAGCTCTTTGTCGAGCTCCGAGAGCTTTTTTTCGTCGGTTATCGTAAGGACGTAAACGTCGTCCTTATTATACGCGGATTTAAACAGCTTTTCCTCGTCTCCGGTCATAAACAGAGATGAGAGGGAGTATTCCCTCTCGCTCATCTTTTCGGGCAGGATATGCTCAACGCCGCGGTTCTGGATACCCGTATCTATTATGTTTGAGGTGTACTGCGGAAGCGCAAGGTCGCAGCTGGCCTGTACGACCAGAAGCGCTATTATGGCCAGCACGGATTTCCAGTACGGAAGAAGATTCCTGAATATTTTTCCCATACGATTACTCCAAAATATTTTTATTAAAAACCGTACATTTCTTCGAACATTTTAATGCCCGATTCAGTGCGGAAGATTTTTTCCTTTATATTTTTTGCAAGCTCCATACTGATATGATCCTCGTAGATATTTACGAGGAAATCGGCCTCGACAAGAATGCGGTAGGGAGCGTTGTCGATGCCCTTATAGGTATGATGATGGGCGATAAGGAAGCAAACCTTGTCGATAAAAGCCTCCTCAAAGCCGAGCTCGGTGAGTAGCCTTTCGGCCTCCGGAGGACCCTCCTGCTCCTGATATTCGCCGGCCGTTGAGCCGAATTTCTGCTCGGCGAGCTTAACGCCGATGTCGTGAGTTATAGCGGCGATCTCCAGCAGGAACTGAACGTCCTCGGGGAGTCTCTCGTTGAGCCCGATCGTGCGCGCGACGGTATAAACCTTCATAAAGTGCTGGATTCGCCTAACGTCTCCGCTGAAATAACGGGTCATTGCGTTTATTGTATCGTTTACCTTTGACAACATTACTTTTTACCTGTCTTTCTTATGTATTTGAACGTCTCGCTCTCGCCCTTCTCCTCGAGCATTCTAAGGAGAAGCTCGAGCTCGTCGGAGGTTTTGGGGTGGATGATCCTCTTGCCCTTAGCCTTCATAAAGTATTCGAGGGGCTTTGAGTCTGTGTAATTCCTTTTGTTATATATCTTACTGGCCGCGACGCGGTCGCAGAACATCTCAATAAGAAATTTGCGCGGCATTTCGACCGGCTCGAGCATTCGGGTACGGGGGTTGTAGTCGGTCCAGTACTCAAAGTGGTGGCGGTTTCTGCCCTTGTGGTGCAGCCACGCCTTTGAATAGCCGTAGTCCTCGCGCTCTCCCTCGTTCGGCGAGCGGTCGCCCAGGTAGTATTTGGCTCCGTTTATAAACTCTGTCGGCGAGTATTTGGACAGGTCGTGGAGCAGTCCGCGCATCGGTATTCCGGCTCTAAAGCAATTTGCGATAACCTTGTGCCGATGATGGGTTATTGTTAAAAAATGCTTGATCGGGTGCATAATCGCCTCTCTACATATTTTTCGCGGAAGCTTACTTGACATATGGACGCCGATTTTCGGGCGGTCTGACTAATTAGTATGCAAGTAAGGCGTGCGCCGCGAATTGTGCGGTTTTGCCGGTATTTAAGTCAGGAATTCCTCGGGATACATCTTTTTCAGCATTTTTTGAAGCACCGTAAGCGAGGTGTTGCCCTGCATCGTGATATCCTCGAGCGGGATGATGAATGTGTTTCCTTTAAGCGCTCCGAGCTTTTTGAGCTCGCTGTTCGTCTTTAAATACCTGTAAACGCTTTTGTCCGAGCAAACGATGAAATCAGGCTTTGCTAGCAGCAGGCTTTTGTTGTCCGCTTCGTCGGAAGTCTGGTTTTTAAACACGTTAACAGCTCCGGTGTAATCAAGCATCTTGCCTCCGTAGCAGGAGCCGTTGAAGGTTTTAAGCACGCCGTTATCAAAGTAAAAATAACAGATCGTGCGCACCACATTACCTGCCGATACGGCGCTTTTGATATCCTTAAGTGTTTTTTCGAGGTCTAAAAAGCTGTCCTCTCCGGTCTTTTTTCCCGTTATGCTTCCGCCGAGCAGAGCGCCGGTTTTGCGGTACAGGCTCTTGATCTGCTTACGCGTGTTCACGGCCTCGAAGGTTATCACCGGGATGTTCTTATCGGAAAGCTCCTTAATAACCGCGGGGTCGGTGTTAGCTCCGGCTAAAACAAGATCCGCCTTTTTCTTAACTATCGCCGAAACCGACGGAGCGTTCGCGCTTCCGACGCTCGGCACAACCTCGAGCTCCTTCTGATTTACCTCGTCGCTCCGGCCGACGAGCTTTACGTCATAGCCCTCGGCCGAGATGATATCAGCCAGGTTTTTGTCCAAAGCTACGACTTTTTCCGGCTCCTTGTCAAGCGTAACGGAGCCGACCGTAACCGGGTACTCCCTGCTTCCGGAGCAGGAGCTCAGAGCCGGATCCGAGAGCGCGAGCACCACTGCCATCAACAGAGCGCTTATTCCTTTTATCTTCATTAATACCTCCAATTTCACACCAGAAGCGATTCGACGAACTGCTTAGCGCACCTTGGCGAACGGCCGCCTCTCTCCAGAGCGAACCTCTCGGCCTTTTTGGCAAGCTCGTCAGCGGAAAGACTAAGCCCCGATTTCTCGGCCAACGCGCTTACGATCTCCAAAAACTCGCGTTTATCGGGAACAGTGTAGCAAATCGCAAGTCCGAAACGGTCGGAAAGCGACAGGCTCTCCTGCATATTGTCGCGGCGGTTTATATCGTCGGTATCCCTGTCCGCCCAGCTTTCCTTGATGATGTGCCTGCGGTTTGAGGTCGCGTAAATCAGGGCGTTTTTTGGCCGAGCGGCGAGTCCTCCCTCGAGCACAGCCTTGAGCGAGGTGTAGCTCTCGTCCTGAGTACGGAAGGACAAATCATCGATGAATATTATGAATTTCATCGGCAGAGCGGCGATTTTATCCACCAGGAGCGGAAAATCCATCAGCCTCTCCTTAGGCATCTCGACTACTCTCAGCCCGCGGCTTCTGAACTCGTTTGCAATAGCCTTGACGGTCGAACTCTTTCCCGTGCCCATATCTCCGTACAACAGGCAGTTGTTGCAGCTTTTTCCCTCGATAAAGGCAAGGGTGTTTTCAACGACCTTACCGCGCTGACGCTCGTAGCCGGTAAAGTCATCCATATCGACGCTGTCGGGATGCTCAACCGGGCGGATGTCGCCGTCGCGCCATACAAAGGCCTTGTACCGCGCGAAGATACCGCAACCGTTCTCACGGTAAAACGCCGCCAGACGCTGCAAATCCAGTTTTTCTCCCGAAAAAGCGGAGGCGGGCTCGCCCATAGTCCAGCGGGGCAGCTCGAGCCCAATCATATCCTCGCCGTAGAGACAATCGTTGAGGATATCCTCGGGAGTCAGACTGCACAAAAGCTTTATTGCACCACAGTCGCGCATAACAGCCTCGATCACGTTTTGCGGAAGCGCGGATATATCTCCGCCGGCCGCCGCCAGAGAGAATGCGTTCTCATCAAAAAGCGCGGCCTCGGTAAGAGTATACGCAAGATTCCCGGCTACTCCCCTCTCGCACAACAGCGAGTAAAACTCGCCGTATGCGTTAAGAAACTCCTCGGGCTCGGAATTGACGTTTTTCAATAGCTTATAATAGCCCTTTACAACACTGCGCTCCAGGATTCCGCGAAAAACGGAGAGCGAGCACAGCGAATAAAACGCGGTTGAGGTCTTATTCACAGCAATCACCTCTTTTACGCTTCCATTTTACTATGTTTTTCCGGGTTAGTCAACCACAAAAACAAGTACGCGATACAGACGGCAAAGCACAGGAGAGCAACGCCGAAATACGGTTACAAAAAAGTTACAAGGACTGTCCGCGCCTGTGAAAATACACAATATAGCTTCTACTTGTTAGGGGTTATTTGTCACGATTTCACTGCGTTTTTAGGCCGGTTACAAACATGTTAAAAATTTTTTGATTTCTAAAGCCCCGAGGGTCTTTTTACACGTTCGGGGAAAACTACTGTACAACATGACCAAAAAAACGGCAAAATAATGCAAAACAGGTTCCCTATTTACTTTAATATACTAAAATTTCCGCATGATTACAGCTTTGCGAAATTTGAAAAAGCCCCGGTTTTATGGTATTATTTACAGGCAACGCGCCGAGGAGCGGAGTATTAGGTCAGTAAATTCAGAGGCTCCCGCGGCAAATTGAAATCAGGAGATTTAGAAAGATGAGAAAGTTATCAGTAATTATGGTTGCTATCATCCTTGCGGTTCTCGGAGCTACCGCAGCGTACGCAACCGACGGCGAAAACACAGAGGCCGTTAACGCCACGGAAACAGTTTCCCAGGCGACAGAGACAACCGAAGAAAACGAAGCTCCCGAATTTACGCTGAGCGAAGCTCTTATTGACGAGACAAGGACAAGCTCTGACGGTAATTTCAAACTCAAGGTATATGACGACGGAAAAACCTCCTATGTCGACATCATCAAGTATCTCGGCAAGGATGATCTTAAGAAAAACTACAAGATCAGCGAAATTGACGGCTACAAGGTAAGACAGATCCGCTCTAAGGCGTTCAAAAACCTCGACAGCCTCAAGAACGTAACCTTCGAAGGAAGCTCTTTTGGAGAAAAGGGTCGCAGCAAGGTAAAGAAAAGAGCCTTCTACAACTGTGACAATATGAAATCGTTCACCTGCAACTCGCTGGTTAAGATGAACAAGGAGAGCGTTGGCTACTCCGACGGTAAGAAGAACGAGACCTTCACCGAGCTTAATTTTGACGACAACGCCGCTACAAAATACGACGTCAGCAACAAGATTTCATACGCTGAATCAGAAGGCGTCAACGCGGTTTATAACGTAAACACCGACAACGACAAAACCAAAAAGGCTTACCTTAAGGAGGACGTTAACGGTTCGGTATTCAACGCTACCCTCGACGGCGACAGCGTAGAAGGCTGGAAATCCTCTAACTCCGACGTAATCAGCATTACCTCCGACGGTAAGGCAACCGTACTCGGCAAGGGGAAAACCACCCTTAGCATTAAGTCCGGCGACACTAAAATCAAGCGTAAGTTCAATGTTGAGGAAGATCCTTATCTCACCAAGAACGGCAAGGCTGTAACGACAGTCGAGGTAAAGAACGGTCAAACCGTTAAGGTTGATATCAACGGCAAGGCCTCATCGGTCGACAATGTATACGCCAACACCTCAAAGGCCAAGGTCGTTTCCGAGGCAAGCAGCAAAAGCCTCAAGATCAAGGGCACAAAGAAGGGCACAACGACCCTCAAGATCACTGTTAACGGCAAAACGATCAAGCTCAAGGTCAAGGTAAAGAAGAATCCCATCACCAACGACGATATGCTTAAGATTGCCTCGATGATCGGCTGGCAGAACCAGTACAACTACTCCGACTCCACAGTAATGTGCAGCGCGTACTCCTTTGCCTATGCTTACAAGCAGGTTACAGGCTCTACCCGTTCAGCCGGAAGCTTCTGGAGCCCCGGCGGATGCACCTGGATCGGCGGTACATACTCGCACTACGGCTCCTCCGCCTCGATGCTCAAGGCTCTTAAGAGCTCCATTGACAAGGATCAGGCCTGCGTAGCTCTTCTCGCTTACGGAAGCTCCTCCACCCACTACGTAACAGTTT
>CACYDK010000038.1 GCA_902773155.1 uncultured Ruminococcus sp. | reverse complement strand
CTTGCCCTCGTCGCCCCAGTTGGCGCCTACAATAGCTTTTACCATTCCTTACACCCCTTACACATTGATTTCCGGCTTTTCCGACTCGATATCGCCGTATCTTTCGAGCACCGGCTTAACCTCTTCCTCGAGGAAGTCTGCGGTTTGTTCCTTAGCTCTGCCCGTGTATTTCTCGGGCTGTAAAATGTTTTCGAGCTCCTCAAGGCTTACTCCAAAGGCCTCGTCGGCGGCGATTCTCTCGAGAAGATCGTTCTCTCCGCCCTCTTCCTTGATAACCTTGGAGGCAGCCATGGAATGCTGACGAATCTTCTCATGAAGAACCTGACGATCGGCTCCTCTGAGCTTTACGGCGTCCATCATGATATTTTCGGTCGCCATAAACGGAAGCTCTTTTCTTAGGCGACTTTCGATAACCTTGGGATAAACAACCAGACCGTCGGCGACGTTTGCGTAGAGATTAAGGATACCGTCGATCGCGAGGAAAGCCTCCGGAACGCTTAAGCGCTTGTTTGCGCTGTCGTCAAGGGTTCTCTCGAACCACTGAGTAGCGGATGTAAAGTAACCGTTGAGCACGTCGACCATAACGTAACGGGAGAGCGAACCGATTCGCTCGCTTCTCATGGGGTTGCGCTTATATGCCATTGCCGAAGAGCCGATCTGATTCTTTTCGAACGGCTCCTCGACCTCCTTGAGATGCTGCAAAAGTCTAATATCGTTTGAGAACTTTGAAGCAGACTGTGCAATTCCGGCGAGAACGTTAAGGAACTGTGAATCTACCTTTCGCGAATATGTCTGTCCGGATACAGCGAAGCAGCCCTTATACCCCATCTTCTCGGCAATTTTCTTATCAAGCGCCTTGCACTTCTCGTGGTCTCCCTCAAAAAGCTCGAGGAAGCTCGCCTGAGTTCCGGTAGTACCTTTAGACCCCAAGAGCTTTGCTTTTGAAAGCTGATATTCGACATCCTCGAGGTCAAGCAACAGATCCTGGATCCAAAGCGTCGCGCGCTTGCCGACTGTCGTGGGCTGAGCGGGCTGAAAATGAGTAAACGCGAGAGTAGGAAGTGCCTTGTACTCATCGGCAAACACTGAAAGATTCCTGATTACTGTAATGAGCTTATTGCGAACAAGCTTTAATGCTTCGTTCATAATAATCAGGTCGGTATTGTCGCCGACGTAGCAGGAGGTCGCGCCCAGATGGATTATTCCCTTGGCGTTCGGGCACTGCTGTCCGTAGGCGTAGACATGACTCATTACATCGTGGCGAACGAGCTTTTCTCTTTCCTGAGCGACTTCGTAATTGATGTCGTCCTTGTGCTCCTTAAGCTCGTCTATCTGAGCCTGAGTAACGGGAAGTCCAAGCTCCATCTCAGCTTCCGCGAGAGCGATCCAGAGACGTCTCCACGTTCTGAATTTCATATCAGGCGAGAAGATATATTTCATTTCCTTACCCGAATATCTTGCGGATAACGGGGATTCGTAAGCATTTTTACTCATTCTGTTTCCTCCTTTGAGGCGCATTTTTCATTTTTTTCAAAATTCATACCGCCGCGTTCCTTGCCCTTGAGGGTAAGTTTGGTGGTTTCGGCGGGATATTCACCCGAGAAGCAGGCGTCGCAATACTTGCCGTTGCACTTAAAGCCGAGCATTTCGTCAAGCGAATCCGCAGGAAGATATCCGAGAGTGTCGGCTCCGCTTAGCTTACAGATCTCATCGACGCTGTGGTTTACGGCTATGAGCTCGCCCCTGGACGGGATATCGGTACCGTAATAGCACGGCCACAAAAACGGCGGAGAGCTGATGCGCAGATGCACCTCCTTAGCCCCTGCGTTTCTGAGCATAGTGGTGATTCTGTCAATAGTGGTTCCGCGGACTATACTGTCGTCAATTACGACGACGCGTTTGCCTCGGATGATATCGGAAATCGGATTGAGCTTGATTCTGACCGACTTCATTCTTTCGGATTGGCTGGGCTTGATGAAGGTACGGCCGATGTAGCTGTTCTTCATAATACCCTTTTCGTAAGGGATTCCCGATTCCTCGCTGTAGCCTATAGCCGCGTCAATACCGGATTCAGGCACGCCTATTACAAGGTCTGCCTCTACCGGATGCTCTCTGGCGAGAATCCGTCCGGCCTGCTTACGAGTTTCATAAACGCTGATACCGTCGATCATACTGTCGGTACGGGCAAAATAGATATACTCAAAAACACAGAAGGATTTTCTGACCTTGTTTTTAGGCATAATACTGCGAAGTCCGTGTTTATCGACTATTACGATCTCTCCCGGCTCAACGTCGCGCAGGTATTCGGCTCCGCAAGCGTCGAGAGCACAGGACTCGCTGGCAAATACATAGGTGTTGTCAATTTTTCCGATACAAAGGGGCTTGAATCCGTGAGGATCACGGGCGGCGATCAGCTTTCTCGGGCTCATTACGAGCAGAGAATACGCGCCCTTGATCT
>CACYDK010000037.1 GCA_902773155.1 uncultured Ruminococcus sp. | reverse complement strand
CGGGCAGAGAAGTTTATTTTTATATGAACCTGTCTGCTCGTCATTCACTCTCAACTCTCAACTAATTTTTTAAAAAAATTTTAAAAAATTGAAACTTTTCCCCGCATTCCCGACACTACTTTAGTGTAAGTCAAAAAAATCAAAGGAGTTTTTACAATGAATTTGTTCAAGAAAACGATTGGGATTATACTCTGCCTCGTTATCTCGGCGGCTATGCCTGTGACGGCCTCGGCCTTAACTACAAGCGGCGTGACAGGCGACTGTGAGTGGCATTATGACATCGATACTGCAACGCTCACGATCTCAGGCGAGGGCAAGACAGCGGAATACTCGCTGTTTGACTGGTCAGGCATAAATAAGTCTGTCAAGACCCTCATAATCGAGGACGGCGTTACTGCGATCGGCAACAGCTTCTTCGAAGAATTCGAAGCGCTCAAGGATGTTCATATCGCCGACAGCGTTGCCGAAATGGGTATGTACGCGTTCAGCGCCTGCGCTTCTCTCGAGAGCATTGACCTTCCCGACAAGCTTGAAACGATCCCGGACGGCGCCTTCTGCTCCTGCGACAAGCTCACTGACGTTGCTATTCCCGAGAGCGTGGATTATATCGGACAGTGCGCTTTTTACGGATGTACGTCCCTCAAGAGCATAGACATTCCCGACGGCGTTACCAATATTGGCAGTGAAGCGTTCCGCGACTGCACAAGTCTCGAGAGCTTCCGTATGCCCGAAAAGCTCAATTCCATCGATTACGGCCTGCTCTACTGCTGCACAGGCCTCAAGAGCATTTTCATCTCCAAGAGCGTCAAATGGGGAGTCGACGACTACAACTTCGACGGCACCGACTCTCTGGAGGAAATCACCGTTGACCCCAAAAACACCGAATACCGCTCCGAGGACGGCGTTCTCTACACCAAGGATTTGAAGAAGCTCCTGGTATATCCATCCGGCAAGAAGGACACCGAGTTCAAAATGCCCGAGGGCGTCACATTCCTGCCCTCGCATTCCTTCAACAACTGCCTGTTCGAGACGGTCATCACCTCCGACAGCCTTAAATCCATCGGCGAGAACGCGTTCTACAAGTGTGAGAACCTCAAAAAGATAAAGCTCGGCTCCGGGGCAAAGAAGCTCTACGGATCGCCGTGCTACGAGTGCCCGAAGTTCGAGAAATTCACAGTGAGCTCAAAGAACAAGTATTTCAGCAGTGTGGACGGAGTTCTTTTCAGCAAGAACAAAACCTCGCTCATTATGTGCCCCAAGGCGACGGCCTTCAAAATCCCCTCGACCGTAAAGAGCATTGAGGCGAGCGCCTTTGAAAACACGGAGCTCGAGAGCATAAATATCCCCAAGAGCGTGGAGAAGATCGGCGCGTACGCGTTCAGCAACTGCCAAAAAATTCAAAGCGTAAAGTTCTCAAAGGGTCTGAAAACCATCGGAGAAGGTGCTTTTTCCGGCTGTAAGAATATCCCCTCTGTAACTATTCCCGACAGCGTTACAAAGATCGGGACTTCCGCGTTTGATGATTGCACCGGGATAAAGAGCCTCAAGCTCGGAAGGAGCGTGAAGTCGATCGGCAGAATGGCGTTCTTCTACTGCAGAAGGATCAAGAGCCTCTCCTTCCCCGATTCTCTCACGACAATAGGCGAAAGCGCGTTCGCGCACTGTCATAAGCTTAAGACCGTGAAATGCGGCAAGGGCTTGAGGTCGATCGACGGACTGGCGTTCGACGTCTGCACGGAGCTCAAGACGGTAAAATTCAACAGCGGACTGACCGAAGTAGGCGGAAGCGCGTTCTACACCTGCAGCAAGCTAAAGAAGATCAGACTGCCGAAGAGCCTTAAAAAGATCGGCATTGAGGCGTTCGGCTACAGCTACGACGAGCGCGGCGACGAGTTCCCCTCCGAGAAGATAGCGGGCGTCGTGATCTACGGCCACAAGGGCTCCACCGCCGAGAAATACGCGAAGAAGAATAAGTTTAAGTTTAAAGCGGTTTGATAGTGAATTGAGAATTGATAATTGAGAATTGAAAATTGTGGTCGGGAAGCCGGCTCGCTATGTGCGAGAGCTTTGTTTCCCGACCATATTTTTGTTCGCTGTCGCTAAGCGACATATTAATTCTGTCGGGCAGAGAAGTTTATTGTTATATGAACCTGTCTGCTCGTCATTCACTCTCCACTCTCCACTAAAAAAACAGGGTCGAGCAGAGAAGTTCACTTTCAGATGAACATATCTGCTCGACCACAATTATTAATTATCACTCAAAAAGTCCTTTGGTTTTTCCTCTATCAGCTTCTTCCTTACCTCTATCCCGTCGTATTTAAGGCGGATCGTGAGCTTGCCGATAAAGATCTTGCGGCATTTCGGACAGCGGAACCGGGCGTTGAAGCTGCGGTTTTTCATTTTAAAGTGCGTGAGCTGTTCGGCTCTGATTCCGCACTCGTCGCAGACCATATAGAGCTTTGAGTTATCTATTTTCGGGTTCTTCAAGTCGGTCAAAACCTTGTTCTTAAAGGTTATTCTGCCGTAAAAGTCGGAGTCCGCGTCAACAACGTACCCGCTGAACCTCTCCGGCTCGTACACCCTTGTAAGACAGCTTAGGCTAAGCATGGCGTCGGCGTAGGCGCGGTGAAGCTCCTTTCCGCTGCTGTCTATTCCCAGAGCCTCGGCGCAGGTTGATAGCCCGAGCTGAGCCGACGGATCGTGCATATCGAGAGAGTACTCGCAGTACTCCTGGAGATTGCAGTATTTTTGCAGGAACGGGATCCTGCTGTCGCCCGTATAGTAGCTGAAATTATCCATAAGCGTCAGGATATCCGACGTTCCCCATGTGAGGATCACGCTGTCCTGAGAAAAGCGCTTGAACTTCTCGCACACCGCCATAAAATCGTCGCCGTAGCTTTTGAGCTCGTCGTTCGAGATATGGGTAAGGTCGGCGATATGGGAACTGAGCTTCTTTCCGATAGTGGGCTTTATCAGCACCGAGAAGGTATCCACCACATTGAGCTTATCGTTGATCCTGACAGCTCCGAACTCGATTATCTCGTTCACAAAATGGTGTACCTTCTTGCTGTAGGAGCCGTTCCACTCCAAATCAAGTATGACTAAATCCATTACTTACTTCTTCCTAAACTGACTCTTCATTCTCTGCTCTTTTGAAAGAATCTGCTTTCTCATTCTGATATTGTGAGGAGTTACCTCAACAAGCTCGTCGTCCGCGATGAACTCGAGGCACTGCTCGAGAGAAAGGATCGTGGGCGGAGTGAGCTTAAGTGCGTCGTCCGAGCCTGAGGCGCGGGTGTTGGTGATGTGCTTTTTCTTGCATACGTTTACGGTGATATCCTCGGACTTGGGCGAAACGCCGACGATCATTCCCTCGTAAACGGGAACTCCGGGGCCGATGAAGAGACGGCCGCGCTCCTGAACCTGGAAAAGTCCGTAGGCTACGCTGTCGCCCGTCTCAAAGGCTATGAGCGAGCCCTGATGACGTGTAACGATCTCGCCCTTAAACGGCTCGTACGAGTCGAAAACATGGTTCATGATACCGTTTCCGTTTGTATCCGTGAGGAACTCCGGACGGTAGCCCATAAGACCTCTCGATGGGATACGGAACTCGATATGAGTCGTTCCGCTCTCGCGCGTTCCCATATTGATGAGTTCGGCCTTTCTGGAGCCGAGCTTCTCCATTACGGCGCCGACATAGTTATCCGGCACCTCGACCATAAGGTATTCAATCGGCTCGCAAAGCACGCCGTCGATAGTCTTTGTGATGACCTGAGGACGCGAAACCTGGAACTCGTAGTTTTCGCGGCGCATAGTCTCGATGAGGATAGAGAGGTGAAGCTCGCCGCGTCCTGAAACCTTGAAGGTATCGGCCGAGTCGGTTTCCTCGACCCTGAGGGCGATATTGGTTTCGATCTCCTTAAAGAGACGGTCGCGAATATTTCGCGAGGTCACGTATTTGCCGTCCTGGCCGGCAAAGGGAGAATTGTTTACAATAAAGTTCATCGTAACCGTGGGCTCGTCGATCTTAACAAACGGAAGCGGGTCGATATTCTCCGTATCGCAGATAGTCTCTCCGATGTTTATATCGCCGATTCCGCTTACGCACACTATGTCTCCGCACGCCGCGGTCTCGCTCTCAACGCGCTTTAAGCCCTCGAACTGGTATAGCTTCTGGACTCTCACGTTTGTGTGAGTCCCGTCGCTGTGACAAAGCACGGCGGCCTGGCCGTTCTTTACGGTTCCGCGCTCAACGCGGCCTACGCCGATCCGTCCGATAAACTGGTCGTAGTCGATATTGGAGAGAAGCAGCTGGAGCCCGCCGTCGGGGTCTCCCTCGGGAGCCGGTATCTCGTTGATAATAGCGTCGAACAGCGGCGTCATATCCTCGCCGGGCTCGTATGGATCCGTCGAGGCGTAGCCGTCTCTGGCAGAGGCGTACACCACCGGGAACTCGAGCTGGTCGTCGTCGGCTCCGAGCTCGATAAAGAGGTCGAGCACCTCGTCAACTACCTCCTCGGGACGCGCGCCGGGACGGTCGATTTTGTTAAGTACAACAAGGGGCTTTTTCCCGAGACCCAAAGCCTTCTTCAACACAAAGCGGGTCTGGGGCATACAGCCCTCAAAGGCGTCTACGAGAAGCACGACGCCGTCTACCATCATAAGAATGCGCTCTACCTCGCCTCCGAAGTCGGCGTGTCCGGGGGTGTCGACGATGTTGATCTTTACGCCGTTATACATTACCGCCGTATTTTTCGAGAGAATAGTGATCCCGCGCTCGCGCTCGAGGTCGTTCGAGTCCATAACGCGCTCGTTAACCTCCTCGTTCTCACGGAAAATACCGCTCTGCTTAAGCAACTGATCGACCAGGGTAGTTTTTCCGTGGTCAACATGGGCTATAATCGCAACGTTTCTGAGGTCTTCCCTTTTGCTCATAGTTATCATTCCTTTTTGATTATCCATAATTACACATTATATGATTATATCACTACAGTCGGGAAAATTCAACAATTATATCCACTTTTAATCACACTTTCCGCTCATAGTTATTTTATTAACGCTCAAGACTTTACTTTCAAATCGTTTTGTGGTAGAATTAGCGGTGTATATGAAACATTATAATGTATTATAAGGAGGATAAGTATGGGTTTAACAATTGCACAGAAAATTATTAAAAACCATATCGTAGACGGTGAGATGAAGGTTGGAGCCGACATAGGCCTCAGAATCGACCAAACTCTCACACAGGACGCAACAGGTACAATGGCATATCTGGAATTTGAAGCCATAGGCGTTCCCCGTGTAAAAACTGAAAAAAGCGTTGCCTATATCGACCACAATACCTTACAGACAGGCTTTGAAAATG
>CACYDK010000036.1 GCA_902773155.1 uncultured Ruminococcus sp. | reverse complement strand
TCGGGTACAGTTATGACCTTAACGGTAAGACCCGCGTCGCGGAGCAGACCGATCGCGCGGGCTGTAGCCTTCTGGCCGGCTTCGTCGGCGTCATAGCAAATGATGACCTCGTCGGCGTAGCGCTTCATAAGCATGGCCTGCTCGGCAGTAAGAGCCGTACCGAGGGTTGCCACGGCATTTTTAAATCCGGCCTGATTCAGGGCAATAACGTCCATATAGCCCTCGCAGAGGATCAGCGATTTTTCACCTGAATCCTTGGCGTTGTTCAGCGAGAAAATATTGGTTTTCTTGCTGAAAACCGGTGTATCTGAGGTGTTGAGATACTTGGGCTTTTCGTCTGTTAAAATACGGCCGCCAAAGGCGATAACATTGCCGCGAAGGTCGATGATCGGGAACATAACGCGGTTGTTGAAGCGGTCTGAGATACCGTTTTCGTTTTGATACGCTAGGTTCGCGGCTACGATCTCCCTGCTTTTAAAGCCGAGGCTTTTGAGATGTCTGCAAAGCGAATGCCGGTCGGAATCGGCGTAGCCGAGTCCGAAGTGCTTTATCGTTCGGTCGGAAAGCATACGGCCGTGAAAATAGTCGAGTCCCCTAAATCCCGTTGTGGAATAGAGCTGACCGTAATAAAAGCGTGCCGCGGCGCGGTTGGCCTCGAAAATCCTTTTTCGGATCTCCGCCATACTGTCGTCGTAGCTGTCCTCGGGCATATTCATTCCCGCGCGCTGAGCCAGAAGCTTTACCGCGTCGATGTAATCGAGGTTTTCGGCCTTCATAATGAAGGTGATAACGTCACCTCCGGCTCCGCAGCCGAAGCAGTAAAAGGAGCCGTTTTCGGTATAGATATTAAAGGACGGAGTTTTCTCGCCGTGAAAGGGACAGAGTCCGACCATATTCCGCCCTCTGCGCTTCAGGCTGACGTAGGATGAAGCGATCTCGGTAATATCGTTGCGGGTCTTAAGCTCCTGCAAAAATCCGTCGGGCAATGGCAAGAAATCACATCCTCTCTCTTATTAGTTTTGCTTTTCGACGATCTTATACTCGTCGTAAAGGTTGAAATAGTGGCAATCTGAAACGGTACCAGTCATAAACCGCGCCATCTCGTCCTCGTCAAGGTTAATGTCGCAGTAATAGTACTCGTATTCGTCGTCGTAGTTATAATGGGCGCACCGGGCGCAATCGACCGCCATGATCATCCCTCCGTAATAGTTACGACAAAATTATGATTTATCCTAACTTTTTTACTGTTTTATTTCGAAATATCTTTCTTCCTTTACAATTGCCGCGATTTTTCCGGCCGTAGCGTCGGCGAGTTTTTTGTTAAGCTCGGGGACGAGCCCGGTCGGAATATGGAATTTAAGGGTGACAGAATCGGCAAAATCGGAGGCGTCCGTATAGCCGCCGCACTCGATGATAAGGGTATTGAGCTTTCCGTAAAGCGAGTAGGAGCAGCAAAGCTCACACTCGGCGCAGAGGCTCATCGTCACCAATCCGGCCGCGTCCAGGGCAAGCTTGCAGGCCTCGGAATAGGCGCGCACAAGGCCGCCGGTGCCGAGGAGTATCCCGCCGAAATAGCGCGTGACTACTACGCATACGTCCACAGCGCCGCTCTTGCGGATAACGTCGAGAACCGGCATTCCGGCCGTGCCCTGAGGCTCGCCATCGTCGCTGTAACGGGTTATTCCTCTTTCGCGCAGGGAATACGCGTAGACGTTATGACGGGCGTCCCAGTGCTCTTTTTTTATTTTCGCGATAAAATCCAGCGCTTCCTGCTCGCTCGTTACGGGAACGCAGTAGCCGATAAACCTCGACCGCTTCTCCGTAAGCTCGTCGACGCCGTAGGCGCGGACTGTGATATATGAATTCTCCATAGCAAATACATAAGTAACAAAAAGGCGGCTCAAGGCCGCCTTGTCTGTCGTAATTATTTCATATTGAAACGCTTCTTGAATCTGTCAACACGTCCGCCAGTGTCAACTAACTTCTGCTTTCCGGTAAAGAAAGGATGGCACTTAGAGCAAACCTCGACGCGGATATCCTTTTTTGTAGAACCGGTCTCGATAACATTACCGCAAGCGCAGGTAATTGTTGTCTGCTGGTAGTTCGGATGAATACCGTTTTTCATATTTTTCACCTCATTCGAGCTTTATTCTATAGATAACGTTAGAATTATACTATATCTTCTTACAAAAAGCAAGAGATTTTTTAAAAATTTTTTATTCCGCTATGAGCTCTATCAGCTTGGTCTTTACGGCTACGGCGTCTGCCTTACCGCGGCTCTGCTTCATAACATTACCGAGAAGCGACATAAGAGCCTTCTCCTTGCCGCCCCTGTAGTCTGAAACGGCGTTGGGATTTGACTCGATCGCCTTGCGGCACATCTCCTCAAGCGCGCCGTCGTCAACTCCGCCGAGGTCACTCTCGTCGATAAACTCGGTGCAGGATTTTCCGGTATCGAGCATCTTCTCGAGGGTTTTCTTGGCGAGGTTGTTTTGGATCTTTTTATCCTCGATGAGCTTTACAAGCTCGTTGAGCTGAGCGGGACTTACGGGTACGTCGAAGGTTTCCTTGTCCTTTTCGGTTTCAACACGGCGGAAAATCGATCCGATGATGAAATTAGCTGCGGTTTTGGGATTATCAAGGCCTTTGATCGCCTCGTCAAAATACTCGCTTACCTTGCGGTATTTGGTGAGAAGCTGAGCGTCCTTTTCGGGGATACCGTAATCGTCTGTGTATCTCGACTGCTTTACTGCCGGAAGCTCGGGAAGGATACTCCTGATCTCCTCTACCTCTTCCCTGCTTGTGAGGATCGTCACGAGGTCGGGATCGCGGAAATAGCGGTAGTCGTTGGCGTCCTCCTTGCCTCTCATCGAAGAGGTGGTTCCGCTGGCGTCGTCGTAGCGGAGAGTCTCCTGAATCACCTTTCCGCCGCTCTCGATCACGTCGACCTGACGCTCAAACTCATACTCCATAGCCTTGACTATATTGTTGATGGAGTTCATATTCTTGATCTCTGTACGGGTTCCGAGCTCCTCGCTGCCCTCGGGACGAACCGAGATGTTTACGTCGCAGCGCATTGAGCCCTCCTCCATACGGCAGTCGGAAACTCCGATGTAGCGCATAATCTGCTGGAGTCTTTCGACATACTCTCTGGCCTCGTCGACGCTTCTGAAATCAGGCTCGGTAACGATCTCTATAAGCGGAACTCCGCCGCGGTTGTAGTCGACATAGGTATCGCCGTGAGCGTGGATGAGCTTTCCGGCGTCCTCCTCTATGTGTATGCGGAGGATGCGGATCTTGCGGCCGTTCGAGAGCTGGATATAACCGTGCTCACAGAGAGGCTTGTCGTACTCAGATATCTGGTAGGCCTTTGGGAGGTCGGGATAGCAGTAGTTCTTTCTGTCCATCTTGGCTACCTCGGCTATTTCACAGTTAGTGGCGAGGCCGGCCATTATCGCGTATCTGACCACCTGTCTGTTGAGCTTCGGAAGCGTACCGGGAAGCCCGATACATACCGGACAGCAGTGAGTGTTCGGCTCGCCGCCGAAGGCCGTGGTACAGGAGCAGAAAATCTTGGTGTTGGTTGATAACTCGACGTGGGTTTCAAAGCCGCTGACTAATTCGTATTTCATAGCTTTACACCCCACTTTGTATCCTTGAAGTTTTCCGGAGCCGCTTTCTCATACGCGCGCGCGGCGTTGAGGATCTTGGCCTCGGTAAATTTATTTCCGATAAGCTGCATTCCGATAGGCATTCCATTGGCGTTAAAGCCGCAGGGCACTGAAACAGCCGGAAGCCCCGCGATATTTACAGGAACCGTGCAGATATCCGTAAGGTAGGTCTCTACAGGGTCGGAAACCGCGTGACCCATCTCGAACGCCGTCATGGGAACTGTAGGAGCGAGAATGAAGTCGCAGTTTCTGAACGCGTCATCAAAGGCCTTTACGATCGTTCCGCGCAGGTTCTGAGCCTTCTTATAATAAGCGTCATAGTAGCCTGCCGAGAGCACGTAGGTTCCGAGAAGTATCCTCCTCTTTACCTCCTCGCCGAAGCCCTCGCTTCGGGTGCGGCACATCATATCGTGAGTGCCGTTATAGTGCTCAGCCTTGAAGCCGTAACGGATACCGTCGTAGCGGCCGAGATTGGACGAAGCCTCGGCGCAGGCGATGATATAGTAAACGGGAAGCGCGAATTTGAGAGCGGGCATATCGAAGTAAACTACATCCGCGCCGAGACTCTCGTAAACCTTGACGGCTCCGAGAACCGCCTCTTTTACGTCGTCGCGCACTCCGTCGAGGTATTCGCGGGCAATGCCCACGCGCATACCCTTTATGTCGTTATTGACCGTATCAAAGCTCATCGCTCCAATACGACCCTGAGAGGTGCTGTCCTTTGGATCGTAGTCGGAGATAGCGTCGTAAACTATCGCGGCGTCCTCAACCGTCTTGGTAATGGGTCCGATCTGGTCGAGAGACGAGGCGTAAGCGATGAGGCCGTAGCGCGAAACCGCGCCGTATGTAGGCTTTAGTCCGACGATTCCGCAGAAGGACGCCGGCTGGCGGATCGAGCCGCCGGTATCTGAGCCAAGTCCATACGCCGCTATGTCGCCGCCTACGGCGGAGGCAACTCCGCCCGACGAACCGCCGGCGCAGTGCTTTGTATTAAAAGGGTTTGCCGAGCCGCCAAAGTATGAGGTCTCGGACGACGAGCCCATAGCGAACTCGTCCATATTGGTCTTTCCGAGAAGCACGGCGCCGTCGCGCTCGAGCTTTTCCCATACGGTGGCGTTATAGATCGGCTTGTAGCCTGTTAAAATCTTGGAACAGCAGGTGGTCTCGATGCCCTTTGTGGAAATATTATCCTTGAGCGTCATAGGAACGCCCTCGAGCATTCCGATCTCCTCGCCTGACGCGATCTTAGCGTCGACCTTTGCCGCCTGAGCCAGAGCCGCGTCGGGAGTCACGTTTACATATGCGTTGAGCTCGCCGTTGCTGTTTTCGATTTCGGTAAGATATTTTTCGGTAAGCTCGGTACAGGAGGCCTCCTTTGACACGAGCATATCGTGGATTTTCTTTATCATAGAGCCGTCCTCCTTACGCGTGATTTCTCACGAGGAAATGATTCTCGCCCTGCTCCGGAGCGTTTTTGAGAATTTCCTCGGCCGAAAGCGACGGAACGACTACATCCTCTCTAAATACGTTTGAGAGGTTGTTGATGTTGTCGAATTCCTCGCCGGAGTCGGGAGCGTTGTTGATCGCGTCGGCAAAGCTTACGATCTCCTGCATTTGCTTTGTAAGGTTATCGAGCTCGTCCTCGGCTACAAACAGCTTAGAGAGGATAGCGATGTTCTCGACATCTTGCTTAGTTACCATAGTTTCTCCTTCTTTATATGGAAATCATTATCTCAGCTTAATATGAACCTCGCGAAGCTGCTGCTCAGAAACCTCTCCGGGCGAGCCGAGAAGCAGATCCTGAGCGTTCGAGTTCATCGGGAACGGGATAACCTCGCGGATGTTCTCCTCCTCTGTGAGGAGCATAAGCATACGGTCGACTCCGGGAGCCATTCCCGCGTGAGGGGGAGCGCCGTACTGGAAAGCTGTATATAGAGACTTAAACTTCTCCTTGAGCTCATCCTCGGAGTATCCGGCGATCTCAAACGCCTTGATCATAATATCGAGGTCGTGGTTACGAACCGCGCCGGAGCTGAGCTCTACGCCGTTGCAGACGATGTCGTACTGATAAGCGAGGATCTCTGTGGGCTCCTTGTTAAGAAGCGCGTCCATTCCGCCCTGAGGCATCGAGAACGGATTGTGGGTGAAGATCGTTTTTCCGTCCTCGTCGATCTCGTACATCGGGAAATCGACGATAAAGCAGAGCTCAAAGCGGCTCTTGTCGATAAGGTTGAGTCGCTCGGCGACCTCTGTTCTGATCTGTCCCGCGAGTTTGGGAGCTACAGACGAGCTGTCGGCGATAAAGTAGATCACATCGCCGGCCTTGGAACCGTTTCTCGAAATGAGCTCTTCCCTGTCGCCGGGCTTGAGGAATTTATCGATCGGGCCGTCAAAGGTGAGGTCGTCGTTTACCTTGACGTATCCGAGACCCTTCATACCGATAGAAAGCGCGAACTCCTCCATACGCTTGAACCACTTTTTGCTTTGAGCGGCGGCTCCGGGAACGTTGATGGAGCGCACGCATTTTTTGCGGAAGGGAGCGAAATCGGTCTCAACAAACATATCGCTGATTTCCTTGATCTCGAGCGGGTTGCGGAGATCGGGCTTATCGGTACCGTATTTCAGCATAGTCTCCTCAAAGGGGATACGTCTGAAGGGAGCCGGACTTACCTTTTTATCTGTGAATTTTGAGAAGGTTTCATAGAGCACCTGCTCGGCAACGTCGAAAACGTCCTCCTGAGTAGCAAAGGCCATCTCGTAGTCGAGCTGATAGAACTCGCCGGGGCTTCGGTCGGCTCTCGCGTCCTCGTCGCGGAAGCAGGGAGCGATCTGGAAGTATTTATCGAAGCCCGACACCATAAGGAGCT
>CACYDK010000035.1 GCA_902773155.1 uncultured Ruminococcus sp. | reverse complement strand
TCGTTCTCGAGGAAGGGGATCATCGAGGTAGCAGCCGATACAACCATTCTCGGGCTTACGTCCATAAAGTCGAAGCGCTCGGGCGAGTACTCAACGAAGCCGTCGCGGTAACGTCCTACGACTCTCTTGTTTATAAAGCGGCCGTTCTCGTCGAGGGGCTCGTTAGCCTGAGCTACGGCGAAATCGTCCTCCTGGTCGGCTGTCATATATACGACCTCGTTGGTGACTATACCGGTCTCCTTGTCGATTTTGCGGAAAGGAGCCTCGACAAAGCCGTACTCGTTTACCTTTGCGAAGGTAGCGAGGTAGGAGATAAGTCCGATGTTCGGACCTTCGGGAGTCTCGATAGGACACATACGGCCGTAGTGGGTGTAGTGTACGTCTCGAACCTCGAATCCGGCGCGGTCTCTTGAAAGACCTCCGGGGCCGAGGGCCGAGAGACGGCGCTTGTGAGTGAGCTCGGCGAGGGGGTTGTTCTGATCCATGAACTGCGACAGAGGCGAGGAACCGAAGAACTCTCTTATCGCCGCGGTTACGGGTCTGATATTGATAAGGGTGTTAGGAGTCATTGTTTCGGCGTCCTGATTCTGGAGAGTCATTCGCTCGTGGATAACTCTGTCAAGACGCGAGAAGCCTATTCTGAACTGGTTCTGCAGGAGCTCGCCGACTCTGCGGATACGGCGGTTTCCGAGATGGTCGATGTCGTCGGTGTTGCCGACGCCCTCGGCGAGACAGTTCATATAGTTGATCGAGGCGAAAATATCGTCGACCGTGATGTGATTGGGAATGAGCTCCGACTTTCTTTCGCGGAGCATTTCCTTGAGCTGATCCTCGTTTTCGGCCGAGTCGAGAATCTCGCAAAGTACCGAGAATACAACGTTCTCGTTGATCTCGCACTCTTCCTTTGCGTCAAAATTAACGTAGCCCCTGATGTCGACCATACCGTTGGTGATGATCTTGATGGTCTTGTTGTCCCTGTCGGGAAGGGTCACATACGCGACGTTTACGCCGGCGTTCTCCATCTCGATCGCCTTGGCTCTCGTGATCTTGTCGCCTCGGTTAGCCATAAGCTCGCCGGTTCTCGGATTCGCGATAGGCTCGGCGAGGATCTGGCCGGTAAGACGGTTCATAAGTCCGAGCTTCTTGTTGTATTTGTATCGGCCTACGCGCGACATATCGTAGCGGTGCGGGTCGAAGAAAAGGTTGTTGATGTGGAGCTGTGCGCTCTCGAGGATAGAGGGCTCGGAGGGACGGAGCTTTCTGTAAACCTCCAAAAGACCTTCCTCGGTGTTCTTTGTCGTATCCTTGGCGATAGTCGCCTTAATGCGCGCGTCGTCGCCAAAGTACTCGAGAATCTCGCCGTCGGTGCCGAGTCCGAGCGCGCGGATAAAGGTTGTGATCGGAACCTTGCGGTTCTTGTCGATGTGAACGTAGAATACGTCGTTTACATCGTTCTCGTATTCGAGCCAGGCGCCTCGGTTCGGGATAACGGTGGAGGAGAACAGCTCCTTACCGGTTTTATCGTGCTCCATCTTGTAGTAAACGCCGGGAGAACGGACGAGCTGAGATACGATAACACGCTCAGCGCCGTTGATTACAAATGTGCCGCTGTCGGTCATAAGCGGAAAATCGCCCATAAAGACGTTGTTTTCCTTGATCTCTCCTGTTTCCTTGTTTAAAAGCCTTGCGCGTACTCTAAGCGGCGCCGAATATGTAGCGTCGCGCTCCTTACATTCGATTACGCTGTAGTTGGGGTGGTCTACGTCGAGCTCATAATCGAGGAAATCGAGCACAAAGTTGCCGGTGTAGTCAGTTATACCGGATACATCTCGGAAAACCTCCTTGAGACCTTCTTTCAAGAACCACTTGTAGGAATTCTTCTGAACCTCGATAAGATTGGGCATATCGATTACTTCGTCAATCTTAGCGAAGCTCATTCTCTCGGTCTTTCCGAGCTGAACGGGTTTAACGTTAACCATAGGCGTATCAACTCCTTTTGAAATCGGTTTAATACGGATTTTGTTTCATATCAATAAAATTCACTCTTGACAAACCGAGAATTTTATGATAACATTCTCATTTACAAAAAGCTCATTTTTTAAAAAATACGGACAAAACCCCATATTACTTAGTTTATCATTTTATTACATATTTGTAAAATAGTCAAGAGATTTTTTAAAAATTCTTAAATTTTTATTTTGATTTTGGAAGAAAGAGCTGCGGAACGCTAGGTTCGGTTGGTAAATGTTTAAAAATATGGGCGTCTGTTAAGAAATTTCACCCGGCTTATTATACGAAAATAGAAACCCGGAGGGAATGCCGCCGTTTGAGCGGTATCCCTCCGGGACTGTTATTGTATTGAACCTGTCCTAACAAGCGTCGTTATTTTAATTCAACTATCGTAACTCCGCTTTCGCCCTCGCCAAAATTGCCGAGTCGGAAGGACTTTACGTATTTAACGGTGCGAAGGTGCTTTTGTATCTCGGCTCTCAGCACGCCGGTGCCCTTTCCGTGGATTATGGTCAGGTTGCGGACGTTGGTCAAAATGGCGTTGTCTATCGCTGAGTCTACTGCCATGATCGCCTCTATCGCCGTCTGACCGCGCACGTCGATCTCGGTCACGGGTCTTATGTTTACGTTCGATGGCTTGTGTCCGCGCGTATTGCGGAAGCCCGAAACGTTCTTTTTGGTCTCGGATTTTTTCAGCCGCAGGTTCTTTAGCTCGACCCTCGTTTTGATAATTCCGGCCTGAACGAGCACCATATTGTCTTTGTCCGGAAGCTCCAGCACTACGGCGTCCTTGTCGAGATCGTAAATGAGCACGTTGTCGCCGACCTTGAGCGGGCGGGGGAGGGTGTACTCGCCGTCCTGCCTCTTTTTCTCGACGGGGTTCGCGCTGTCCTCGAGTCCGCGTATATCGCGGCGGAGCTTAGCCTTGAGTGCCGGGTCGTCGTTCTTGGCCTTCCTGGCGCGGTCGAGCTCGTCGATAAGCGCGTCTGCCTGAGCGCTTGTTCGCGAGACGATCCGCGAGGCTTCCTCGCGGGCTTTCTCCAGCACAAGCTCGGCCTGCTTTCTGGCTCGGTCAAGCTCGCTCTCGGCCTTCTGCTTCTCGGTGTTTGCCTTTTGAGTGAGCGACCGCGCGCTCTCGAGCTGCTTCTCAAGATTCTGTCGGCGGGCTTCGAGGGTCGACACCACGTTCTCAAACTCGCGGCTGTCGCGGTTTACGAGCTCCTTGGCGCGGTTTACAACGTTGTTGTCGAGCCCGAGCCGGAGGCTTATCGCAAAGGCGTTGCTCTTTCCGGGAACTCCGATCAGCAGCCTGTATGTAGGCCTTAAGGTCTTTATGTCGAATTCGCAGCTTCCGTTTTCGATGCCGTCGGTTCTGAGCGCGAATTCCTTTAGCTCGGCGTAGTGGGTCGTAGCGGCGATCTTAGCGCCGCGTGAGCGGAGCTTTTCGAGTATAGCTATGGCAAGAGCGGCGCCCTCTACCGGGTCTGTGCCGGCTCCGAGCTCGTCGATGAGCGCGAGGGTCGAGGCGTTGGCCTGTTTAAGTATACCTATGATGTTGGTCATATGAGCCGAGAAGGTCGATAGACTCTGCTCGATGCTCTGTTCGTCGCCGATATCCACGAGAACCCGGCGGAAAATCGATACCTCGCTGTTGTCCGCGGCCGGTATCATCATTCCGCACATCGCCATAAGCGTCAAGAGTCCGAGCGTCTTTAGCGTGACGGTTTTTCCTCCGGTGTTGGGACCCGTTATAACGAGGGTGTCGAAGTCCTTTCCTAGGTTTATGTCTACCGCAACCACCTTGTCCGACGGGATCAGCGGATGGCGGGCTTTTTTCAGGTCGATTATTCCGTGCTCGTTGAGCTTCGGGGTTACGGCTTTCATTTTATATGCCATATCCGCCTTAGCGAAAATCAGATCGAGGTCGCACAGACAGCGGTAGCTGGAGATTATCTGGTCTGAGTAGGAGCCTGCGAGCGCGCTGAGCTCAAACAGGATTCTCTCGATCTCGGCGTCCTCCTTCGAGATAAGCACCCTGATGTCGTTGTTCGCCTGAACTACTCCCATAGGCTCGATAAAGACGGTCTGTCCGCTTGAGCTTGTGTCGTGAACGAGTCCGGGAACGTTACCGCGGCATTCGGCCTTAACCGGGACGACATATCGGCCGTCGCGCTGGGTAACGATCGCGTCCTGCAGATACTTTTTGTAGGTAGAGCTGTGTATGATTTTGTCCAGAGTCTCCCTCGCCTTCGAGGTCGCCGTGCGGATCTTGCGGCGTATATCCGAGAGAGCCGGCGAGGCTGTGTCGTACAGCTCCTCCTCGTTTATTATCGCCGAGGTGATTTTGTCCTCCAGGAACTTGTTAGCGACAAGGCCGCCGAAAAGCTGATTCAGCGAGTTTTCGGACGAGGCGCATTTGCTCTGCCACTGCTTTACTCCGCGAATCACGCGCAGAACCTCCGCTATGCGCAGGAGCTCCCTCATGGTGAGCATTCCTCCGGCGTCAGCCCGGCGGAGCTCGTTCGCGACGCTCTTAAGATTTCCAAAGGACGGCGCGCCGAATTTGCCGCTTAGCACAAAGGCGTCGTCGGTCATTTTTAGGTTTCTTTCGGCTCTTTTTAGGTCGAACTCCGGCTCAAGCGCGAGAGCAGCCTCTTTGCTTTCGGCGCAGGAGGCTCTTTCGGCCAGCTTGTTAAGTATTTTATCGAGCTCCAGAGCCCTGTAATGTCTGTTCATAGTTTTTCCTCTATATCAGGTCTTTTATGTATTTAAGGGTTTTAAACTGCCGTTCCAGAATGAATTTCATATATTCTTCCGAGCAGAAATTGAGTAGCCGAAGGTCTTTTTCCGGAAGCTTGAACGAAAACAGCTTCTCGCTGTCGGCGTAACAGCAGTGTCGAAGCGCTGTAAGAACCGCCGGAGTCAGGTCTATTTTCAGATCCTCAAGCTCGTGCGCGGAGTAACAGTCTCGGCATACAAGCGATCCCGTCCTCGGCAGAAGCCTCATCCCGTCTTTCTCGTAGGCTCCGCATTCGCGGCACATAGTAAGGTCGGGCATATAGCCCAAAAGACACATGAGCCGAAGCTCTACGCAGGCCTTTACGGTAAGCGGATCGCGCTTTTTTTCAGAGAGCAGAAAAAGCGCGTTCAGTATGAGTCTGAGCTGATCTTCGGCCTTCTGCTCGCGCGGACAAAGCGCCGCCGCAAGCTCGCAGAAATACTGACCGAGGTACATTGCCTCAACGCTGTCTCTCAGTCCTGAAAAAATCTTTATCGCTCTGGCGTCGCCTATTATGTAGCTCTCCTTACCCGTGTGAAGGGTAAGGCGCGAGTAGGCGAGAAGCCCCGTCGCGGCGCATTTTGAGCTTTTTATGTCCTTTGCGCCGTGAGCGAAGCCCTTAACAACGCCGTGAGAGCCGGTGAGCGCGGTTATGAGCTTGTCCTTTTCACCGATACTCTGTTCTTTGATTATCAGTCCGTTCGTTATAAATTTCATTCTTTTCCTTACCCGGATAGTTATCCTCAACCGTGTCGTTGTGGATGCACTTGTACATTAAATATTCGTATATGCTTCCGCTCTTCCAGAAAGCGTTCCAAGCGTCTGTTTCGTTCATTTAGCATCACCGCCATTATTATCGGCGGCGAAGGCTTGTTTATGAATGGAAAATTTTAGGTAACACCGTGCAATTAGTCCGAAAAATCCTTTTCGTCATATCCGAAATTGCGCATAAGTCGCACGCTGTTGCGCCAGTCCTCGCGAACCTTTATCCAGGTTTGCAGATAAACCCGGCAACCGAAGAAGCGTTCCATATCCTGACGGGCGTAGGTCGAGATTTTCTTGAGCATAGAGCCGTTCTTTCCTATCAGAATGCGCTTGTGGGTCTCGCGTTCGCAGTAGATCACGGCCTCAACGTCGAGTATATCCTTGTCCTCGCGGGAGCGCATTTTCTCGATCACGACGGCGATTCCGTGCGGGATCTCCTTGTCGCAGAGCCGTAGGATCTTTTCTCTTATCATCTCGCTTGCGAGTACGCGCTCAGGCTGATCGGTGAGGGTGTCGTCGTCAAAGAAATGTCCGCCTTCTACAGACTGTTTTTTAAGCTCCTCCTTAAGCGCGTCAAGCCCCGAGCCGTCCTCGGCCGAAACCGGTACTACCGCCTCAAAGTCGTAGAGCTTGCTGTAGTCGAGGATCTGCTTCATAAGAGCGTCCTTTTCCTTTATGGTGTCGATTTTGTTTATCGCGAGTATCGCCGGCATTTCCATAGCGCGGAATTTCTCGATGAGCTGGAGCTCGGTCTGTCCGGCCTCGCGTCCGGCCTCAACTACCAGCATACAGCAGTCGACTCCGCTCACGCTTTCGGATACCGAGCGCACCATATACTTGCCGAGCGAGTTTTTCGGCTTGTGCATACCGGGCGTGTCGACAAAAACGAGCTGAACGCCGTCCTCGGTGAGCACTCCCGTGATTCTGGTGCGGGTCGTCTGAGGCTTGCTGGAGACTATCGCGATCTTGGCCTTTAGAAGCCTGTTCAAAAGCGAGCTTTTGCCGACGTTGGGACGGCCGACTATCGCTATGAATGCGGATTTTTGAGCGTTTTTATCCATGTTAATCGCCTTAGCCTTTCTGCCCACGAGCGGGCAAAATAAACCTGATAGTGTGGTTTTTCACACTATCACATATTTCCTTCCAAATAAGAAAACGCGGACGGGTGCAGCTCGTCCGCGTTTTTTCTTATTTTTTCTTTTTGCGGCAGAGTCTTAAAATGCCGCGTGGTCCGAGAGCTGTAAACACTACCGATATTATAACCGATACGGATAGCAAAATCAATAGCCACGGTCTCGAGATTACGAAAACCGCCGAGGCGTACAGCCTTGTCGTATCGCCGAAGAGGATCACTGCGATCACGACCGCGCCGATCGCCAGAACAAGCACCGCGCCCGCGGCCGCGTCCTTCGCGATTTTAATAAGCGGCGAGTACTCGGGATTCGTTTCATCGCAAACGGCCTCTATCGCCGTGTTTAATAGCTCTGCCGATATAACAGCCGATATCAGAAGTATTATTACCGTCCATCCGGCCGCGCTCAGGCCGTAAATAAGCCCCAAAATGATAACGTAAAACGCGGCTGTAAGGTGAAAGCGCAGGTGAGCTTCATCGTTTACGGCGGAAAATATACCTGAAAACGCCGCTTTAAAGCTCAGCGCGCATTTCTTGATTCGGTTAAGCATATAGCCTTTACTGGACGATATAGCTGGAGGAAGCCGGAAGTCCGAGCTGATCCATAACGAGCTCCTCCTTCTCTCTCATTCTGACCTTTTCCATATTGTCTATGTGGTCGTAGCCGAGGAGATGGAGAACGCTGTGGGCGGTGAGGTAGCCTACCTCGCGCTGCAAGGTGTGGCCGAAGGCGTTAGCCTGCTCTACTGCCTTTTCTACGGAGATTACAACGTCGCCGAGTATCTTCGCGCCTGTGTCTATGTTTGTGTCGTAAACTCCGTTCTCGCCCATCGGGAAAGAGAGCACGTCCGTCGCGGAATCAATGTTCCTGTACTGGGCGTTGAGCTTACGTATCTCATCGTTGTCGGTAAAGGTCACGCTGATTTCAGCGGGTCCCTCAAATTCTTCAAGCTCGAGAACGGCGTGACAGCAACGTCTTACGAGCATACGCATTCCCGTGGGAATCTTAACTGCTTTCTGATTGTTTGTGATAATAACCCTGAGCTTATTATCTGTCATAATGCTTTGATTCACTCCTTTCATATGCCTTGATGATATCTTGTACCAGCCGGTGTCTGACTACGTCTTTTTCGTTAAATCTGCATTGAGCGATGCTGTCTATATTTTTAAGTATTTTGAGACAGTCCTTCAGTCCGCTTTTTGCTCCGTTGGGCAGGTCGATCTGGGTAATATCTCCCGTAACTACCATCCTGCTGTTAAAGCCGAGGCGAGTCAGGAACATCTTCATCTGCTCCTTTGTGGTGTTCTGTGCCTCGTCAAGGATGATAAAGCTGTCGTCGAGGGTTCTGCCGCGCATATAAGCGAGAGGCGCAACCTCAATGTTGCCCCGTTCTACATACTTTTGGTATGTCTCGGCGCCGAGCATATCGAACAGCGCGTCGTACAGGGGGCGAAGGTACGGGTCGACCTTGCTCTGCAAATCGCCGGGGAGAAAACCGAGCTTCTCGCCGGCCTCTACGGCAGGTCTCGTCAGAATGATGCGGTTTACCTGTTTGCTGCGAAAGGCGGTAACGGCCATCGCGACGGCAAGATAGGTTTTTCCCGTTCCCGCGGGACCTACGCCGAAGGTGATCACGTTTTCCGCTATTGCCTTGCAGTACTTTTTTTGACCGATGGTTTTCGGGCGAATGGGTTTGCCCTTGGAGGTAATGCAGATGCAGTCGTCCGAGAGCTTCTCGAGGCTCTCCTCGCTTCCGTCCTTTACCATCGCTATGCAGTACCTAACATTCTGTTCGCTTAGGGTTTCGCCGCGGTTGATGAGCTTTAAAAGCGCGTCAATAGTGCGCCCTGCTCTAAAAACGCTCTCCTCGTCTCCGCTTATTCTGAGCTCGTCGCCTCTGAGGGTGATCCTGACTCCAAACTCCCGCTCGATCAGCTTTATATTCTCGTCAAAGCTGCCGAAAAGCGCGACCGCGTGCTCAGTTCTGCCGATACCTAAAACTTTTTCCGTAATCAAGACTCCTTTTTGACAGCGAAAAAGCTGTCAAATCATTAGTAATTGCATTATATCATAATTCTAAATAAAATTCATCATAAATATGCAAAAATTATCAAAAAAATTCAATGTTTGTAAAAATCGTATATTACCTAACTATTTTTTTAAGTGCGATTGTGCGTATTATACATAAAAATAGTGTGCAAATTAGTGTATTTTGCTAGGATTTTCAACAAAATAAAACCGATTGTCTACTGAATGAACATATAGCAAAATAGTACTTGACAAACCGCTCTGTATATATTATAATTATCAAGCTGTAAAGAAAAAATCTTTACACCGAAAGGCGGCGGACACTATGAAGAATATTGAGATCTCGCTCCTGTCCGATTTTTACGGCGAGCTCCTCAAGGAGCAGCAGAAGAGAGCTGTCGAGCTATATTACAACGACGACCTCTCGCTCTCCGAGATCGCCGAGCAACTCGACATTACCCGTCAGGGCGTTCGCGACTGCATAAAGCGCGCCGAGCAGAGGCTTTTGGCCTTTGAGGATAAGCTCGGGCTTATGGAGAGATATAAGCGTACCGAGGAGGGTCTGCTCACGATTGAGCGTCTGTGCTCTGAGCTTAAGGGTCTCGGCCGGGACGATACGGTGGAAAAGATAATCAAAACGGCTAAATCATTACATGAATAGAGGTGGCGGTTATGGCATTTGAGGGCCTTTCCGAAAAGCTTTCGGGTGCGTTTAAGCGCCTGAGAAATAAGGGTAAGCTCACCGAGAACGACGTCAAGGAGGCCATGCGCGAGGTAAGGCTTGCGCTTTTGGAGGCCGACGTTAACTACAAGGTCGCCAAGGAGTTTACCGCTAAGGTTACCGAGCGCGCCGTAGGAAGCGACGTGATGGAGAGCCTTACCCCGGCTCAGATGGTGATCAAAATCGTTAACGAGGAGCTTACGGCTCTTATGGGCTCCGAGACCTCGCGGCTCGAGTTTGAGTCGAAGCCTCCCACGGTGATTATGATGTGCGGACTTCAGGGCTCAGGTAAAACTACCCACTCGGCCAAGCTCGGACTTATGCTGAAAAAGCAGAACCACCGTCCCTTGCTCGTCGCCTGCGACGTTTACCGTCCGGCGGCTATAGAGCAGCTGAAGGTGGTCGGCGCAAAGGCCGGCGTGAGCGTTTTTGAAATGGGTCAGGATAAGCCCGTAAAAATCGCCCGCGAGGCCATTAAACACGCTAAGGATTACGGTAACGACATCGTGATTCTCGATACAGCCGGACGTCTGCATATAGACGAGGAGCTGATGAACGAGCTTAAGGAGCTCAAGGCTGAGGTCAACCCCTCGGAGATCCTGCTCGTTATCGACTCAATGACCGGTCAGGACGCCGTAAACGTTGCAAAAAGCTTTAACGAGCTTCTGCAGATCACAGGCGTTATCATCACAAAGCTCGACGGAGATACCCGAGGCGGTGCGGCTCTGTCCGTTAAGGCCGTTACGGGCTGTCCGATAAAGTTTGCGGGTACGGGCGAAAAGCTCGAGGATATCGAGCAGTTCCACCCCGACCGTATGGCCAGCCGAATCCTGGGAATGGGCGATATGCTCACCCTAATTGAGCAGGCCGAGGAGAAGCTTGACGAGAAGAAGGCTCAGGAAGTAGCCGAAAAAATGCTTCATAATCAGATGGACTTCAACGACCTGCTCGACCAGTTCAGGCAGATTAAGAAGATGGGTCCGATCAAGGGCATACTTTCGAAGCTCCCGGGTCTCGGAAACAAGCTCGACGACGTTGACATCGACGACCGCGCTCTCGACTGGACGGAGGCCATCATCCTTTCGATGACTCCCGCCGAAAGAGCTAAGCCCGACCTGATCAACCCCAGCCGAAAGCGCAGGATCGCCGCAGGCTCGGGAAGAAGCGTCGAGGAGGTCAACCGGCTTATCAAGCAGCTTCGAGAGATGCAGAAGATGATGCGCAAATTCAACAGCAAGGGCAAGAAAAAGCGCGCTATGCGAATGCCTCCCGGCTTTGAGAATATGGGCGGCGGCTTTCCCGGAATGTGATCCCTTTGTTATTATACCAATAAGCATTGGTTAATATATATCAAGGCAATACCGCGTATTTATTTGCGCGGATTGCGAAGTAAGTTTCAGGATGCAAAAATTGGAGGTGAAACTAATGGCAGTTAAAATCAGACTCAGAAGAATGGGTGCTAAGAAGGCTCCTTTCTACCGCGTAGTTGTCGCTGATTCAAGATATCCCCGCGACGGCCGCTTCATCGAGGAAATCGGTACCTACGATATCCTTAAGACCCCCTCGGAGTTTAAGGTTGACGCCGAAGCGGTTAAGAAGTGGATCGCTAACGGAGCTCAGCCCACAGACACCGTAAAGGCGCTCTTAAAGAAAAACGGCTACATCGACTGATAGCAGAACCCACAAATCAACCGGAAAGGAATTATTAAAATGCAGGATTTACTTACAATCATCGCCAAGGGCTTAGTAGAAAACCCGGACGCAGTAAATGTTGAGGCTGACGCTCCCGACGAGGAGGGCACAGTAGTATACCACATCCACGTTGCTGAGGACGATATGGGCCGCATCATCGGTAAGCAGGGCAGAATCGCCAAGGCTATCCGCACGATCGCCCGTTCCGCCGCTGTAAGAACAGAGCAGAAGGTAATGGTAGAAATCGACTGATTTATCTAAATCGTTGTGTCAGAGACCGGCTTTAGGCCGGTTTCTTTTTTGCCGTAAAAAGAAAAGGCGCGCCCGCCGGCGCGCCTTTCGCGTTTATCTGAATGTGAAATTGTTATTGAGATACTGCAGAAGGGTGTTGCCCTCTACGGTCTGGTTGTCGACTCCGACCTTGGTTTGGATCGAGTCGCAGAGC
>CACYDK010000034.1 GCA_902773155.1 uncultured Ruminococcus sp. | reverse complement strand
CCTCAACGAGGGCGGACACCTTACTCACGGTTCGCCTGTAAATATTTCCGGTAAATACTTTAATTTCGTTCCCTACGGCGTCGATCCCGAGACCCACAGGATCGACTATGATAAGGTTCTTGAAACCGCTAAGGATTGTAAGCCGAAGCTCATCGTAGCAGGAGCCAGCGCTTATCCGCGTGTTATCGACTTCGCGAAGCTTCGCGAAATCGCTGACGAGGTTGGAGCTTACCTTATGGTCGATATGGCTCATATCGCCGGACTCGTAGCCGGAGGAGTTCATCCCAATCCGGTGCCGTACTGCGACTTTGTAACAACCACCACACATAAAACCCTTCGCGGCCCCAGAGGCGGTCTCATTCTTATGAAGGAGAAATACGCCAAGGATATCAACAAGGCCGTGTTCCCCGGCACACAGGGCGGACCTCTTATGCACACCATCGCCGCAAAGGCAGTATGCTTCGGCGAGGCTATGAAGCCCGAGTTCAAGGCCTATGCCGAGCAGATCGTAAAGAACTGTAAGGCGCTTGCCGACGGACTCTTAAAGCGCGGCAACAAGCTTGTCTCCGGCGGTACGGACAACCATGTCCTGCTTATGGATCTGCGCGGAACAGGCGTTACCGGAAAGGAACTCGAGGCAAGACTCGACGAGTGCTACATCACCGTCAACAAGAACACTATCCCCAACGAACCGCTTTCTCCGTTTGTTACCTCTGGCGTTCGTATCGGCACAGCCGCAGTTACGACCAGAGGCCTCAAGGAGGACGATATGGACAAGATCGCCGAGTACATCACTCTCGTGCTCAAGGACTTTGAGGGCAACGCCGACAAGGTAAGAGCGGGAGTAGAGGAAATCTGCAATAAGTATCCGCTCTACGAATAATGTCCGCGCCCTTAGCCGATAGACTCCGGCCGCGTTCTCTGGAAGATATAGTCGGCCAGAAGCATCTTCTCGGAAAAAATAAGCCGCTTCGAAGGATAATCGAAAGCGGAAATATCCCAAATTTGATTTTCTACGGGCCGTCAGGGGTAGGAAAAACTACCCTGGCGAATTACATAGCGCAGATAACCAACAAGACCTTTAAAAAGCTGAACGGCACTACGGCGTCTACCGCCGATATCAAGGAGATTTTCGCCAGTACCGACACGCTTATGGGGATCAACGGGATCCTGCTGTACCTCGACGAGATCCAGTATCTTAACAAAAAGCAGCAGCAGACCCTTCTCGAGTATATTGAGAACGGTAAAATCACGCTGATCGCCTCCACCACGGAGAATCCGTATTTCTACGTGTATAACGCGATCCTGTCGCGAAGCACCGTATTTGAGTTCAAGAGCGTGGAGCCTTATGAGATTGAGCGCGCTGTACTCAGGGGAATTGACTTTCTGGCTACTGAAATGGGAATCGAGATCGAGATCGACGACGAGAGCGTTTCTCATATCGCGACAGCCTGCGGCGGCGACGTGCGCAAGGCTATGAACGCCGTCGAGCTTTCTGTGATCGCGTCTCCGGAGCGCGACGGAAAGCGCACCGTGGAGCTCTCCACGGTAAAGGAGCTTACCCAGAAATCCGCCGCGCGCTATGACCGCGACGGTGACGAGCACTACGATATAGTTTCGGCCTATCAAAAGAGTATGCGCGGCTCAGATCCCGACGCCGCTATTCACTATCTCGCGCGTTTACTCGAGGCCGGAGACCTTCCCTCGGCCTGCAGGAGACTTATGGTATGCGCCTGCGAGGACGTCGGACTCGCTTATCCACAGCTTTTGCCGATAGTTCACAGCTGTGTTGAGATGGCGATGAAGGTCGGCTTGCCCGAGGCTCGTATTCCGCTTGCCGACGCCGTTATTATGGTCTGCAACGCTCCTAAATCTATTTCCGGTATCACAGCGATCGACAGGGCTTTGTCGGACGTGAGAGCGGGGAAGAGCGGGCCGATACCGCGTAGGCTACAGAATATGCACTATGACGGAGAGGATAATCCCGAAAAAGGCCAGTTTTATCTTTATCCGCACAGCTACCCGAATCACTGGATCGACCAGCAGTATCTGCCGGATAATATCAAAGACGCCCGTTACTACGAATTCGGCGATAATAAGAATGAACAGGCCTTTAAGAGCTACTGGGATAAAATCAAGAGCAATAAATAATTATATAATATACACAAAAATCAATCGGAGTATTTGTGCAATATTCCGATTGATTATTTTTTTAAAAATTTTTGAAACTTTTTTTGTTTTATACGACACTACTTATGTGAAAGGACAAGAAAGGTTATCAGTACAAAGAATCTTTCGATATTTCGTATCAAATATTGTGGAGGAATCATTATGAATCATTTTAAAAGAATTTTTTCCGGTGCGCTTTGCGCCTACGTATCAATCGCTTCTATCGCTGTTTTGGGAGCAGTCCCGGCTTCGGCTGCAAACGAGAGCGAGTTCCGTCATTTCTTCTTTTCCGGCGAAACCTTCAGCAGCGACGCAAACGTTGATTTATGGTATTCTGTAGGCGGTTATAAAAAAATGCCGGTAAGCGTGGACGCCATTCCCTCGATCGGTTTAGCTGATACTATCAAGCTCTGGGTCAAGACTCATAAGGGACATGAGTACACCGAGCCCCTTAGGGTAAATGTATTCACAGAAGAATACAAATGGAGCAATGAGATTTTGACTCTCAGCGATGAGGATATGGCTAAGCTCACAAGCAACGAGGGCTACACCGTTAATATAAAAAAGGATGTTATAGATCGCTTCAACGAGCAAGAGGGGGAGAATTACACCATAGCCGATATGGTGCTTGAGTTTGAGCTCCCCGGTAAAGAAACAAAGGAAGACGATGAACCCGAGTCCCCTGAAACTATAGCCAAAAAGAAAAATCCTTTGAAGATTAAAAGGGGAAAACCAATTACAATTGAAGCAAAAAAGCTTAAAAAAAGCAGTTGTAAATTTGTCCCGTACACCGTTACTAAGGCGGCGGGCAAGGTGAAAATTTCATTGGATCGAAAGAACAGTTCGATCAAAAACAATATGACGATCAATAAGTCTACCGGAGAAATTACCTTGAAGAAAGGGGATTACAGAAAAGGCGTGCATAAGCTCAATATAACGATACATGCGGCTGGAAACGAATGTTATAAGGAAATTACAATACATTGTGTTTACAAACTCAAAATAAAATAAAAACTTCAACAGAACGCACTAAGAGCCGATCCGCTTGGGATCGGCTCTTTTAATTTGGTAGGAAATTACGACAAATAGTAAAAATAACACTATACTATTTGTAATCTTTATAACCTTGATATATAGGTAGCTCCTACCAAACAAAAAATAATTTATATTCTCCGCACAGTTTTCTGCTGCGCAGAAACGTGCGATGAGTAAGCGAAAGGCGCGCAAGGCGCGCCTTTCTTGTATTAGATTAATTATGACGGAAGTTTAATCGATTATCTGGCCGTCCTGAGTTACATCGATATCGCCGGTTTGAGCGCCGCCGTTATCGTTAATAACGCACTTGTTATAGCCGTTGGGGATTGTGTATTTCCACTTGCCGTCGTCGGTCTGTGTCATAGCCTCTCCCGGCCAGGATGTGAGGTCGCCGGCGTCGCCCCAGATGTGGATGTGAGGTGAAGCCCAGCCCTGGTTGTTGTTGAAGTATATCGTCATACCGTCGCCGGAGCTGCCCTGATCGCCCTGATTGTCGTTGCCGCTCTGCTGATTGCTTCCGCCGCCGGAATAGTCGCTCCACTGACCGCTTGAGTTGTCAAAGCATTTGCCAAGTCCGGGTAAGTCGAGGTCGTCGGTCTTTGCGCCGCCGTTGTTGAATATTACGTGCGCGGGAGTTCCGCTTACTTCGCATTTGAAGATACCGTCGGAGCCCTTTGTCATCTCAACTCCGGGCCAAGCCGCGTTCTGATCGTCGGCGCCGTTAGTCCATGTGTAGCAGTAAACCGAACCCCATCCTGCGGAATCCTTGCAGTAAATCGCATTGTCGGAGGCCTGTTCCTGAGGCTCTGTTACCGGCTCGGTAGCAGGTTCGGGGGCGGTGGTAGGCGTTTCTACCGGGGCGTTGGTGGGAGTCGGAGTCGGAGCTGCCGTGGGTGTAGGAGCAGGCGCCTGAGTAGCCGGCTGCGTCGTTCCGGAGTATTTCTTTCCGGTATTAGCGGTGCCGTTGCACTTGCTCAAATATCTTTGTATGTATGTGGCATCCTTTATACCGATTGATCCGCTTCCGTCAACGTCGGCGAGCTTTTGGCCAATGCTGCTGAGCGAATAGACCTGAGCGATATGCTTTTGTACAGCTGTTACATCGAGTATGTTTATCACGCCGTCGTTCTTAGCGTCGCCGTAAATGCCCGAAACTGTCGTCGTTGCCGGTGTGGGAGCCTGTGTGGGTGTTGCTACAGGAGTCTGAGTCGGAGTAGGAGCATTTGTGGGCGTAGGCGCAGGAGCCTGTGTGGGAGCGACTGTAGGCGCCTGCGTCGGAGCCGGAGTCGCTCTCTTATAATCGTTCCACGAGCCTCCCGAATACATCTTGGAGTCGCCCTTATTAAAGGCGTGACCCGCTCCGGTATCAGTCTGGTCGTTTCCGTTGTTGCTGAAGATGACGAATCCGCTCTCGAAGCTTTCGTCGATAGCGTAGCCGTAGGTTGTGTTGTCGAGCTTTGTCATTTTCTCGCCCGGCCAGTCGGCGTTCTTTTTATCACCGTCGTTTGCGTAAACATACGCCGTTACCGTATCCCAGTTCTTCTCGGAGTTGTCGAAGTATATAACTGTCGTTCCCTCAATGGTGGGCTGTTTTTTCTTTTTGAATGTGTATGACTCGGATACTGATGAGCCGTCCTTGCCCTTGCCCTTTAATACGAGCTTAACGCTGTCGCCCTCGGCCATGTTTGCGCCGATGGTGATTACGGTGCCGTCCGTGTAAGACTTGGCGTCGGCTGAGCCGAGCTGATAGGTTGCTGAGGACACCTCTGAAGCGCTGAGAGTAACCTTGGCCGTGTCAAAGAACTCGTTGCCTTCTCCGCCGCTTAAAGAAGCGGAAACGGAGGGGCCTGCGGGCTTGGCGTCATATATGGCTGCGATACCCTTGTCGCCGATGTGACCGGAGATCGTTGAGGAGGTTACAGTCCATTTTGTTCCTGTTACCTCGTCGGTGTAGGTTCCGGGCTTGACCGTGCCGCCGCCGTTCTTTACGGTTACGTCAAAGTTTCCTCCGCGTCCGGCTACAACGACAACGCCTGTCTCGCGGCAGGTAACAGCGCAGTTGTTATCTGAGAGATAGTATTCCTTCTGACCTACGCACGCGTTGTGGAGGTGGTTTACAGCCGCAACTTCCTTTGATTTGAATGCTGTTGAGCCCTTCTGTCCGGCCTTGATGCTTTCCTTATCCTTGGAGGCAGGTCTCGAGAAGTAGAGAGAGGTGGCCTTGTCTCTTGAAGCGGCTACGGCGTACGCACGGTCGATCGTGTTCTGGCTCATCTCGTTGGAGTAGCCCCAGTCCTTGCCGTTCGACCACGTATCGTGGCTTTCGCCCCAGTATACGAGCTTGTTGGCCGGGCAACCGTTGTTGGCCCATTTACCGGTTGTAGAAGGAGCGTTGCCGCCGTTAAAGGCGTTTCTTAAATCAGCGCCGTATACGCTGTCTGTAACAGAAATGTAGTTGCAGTATTCAGCCATAAGACCCTTGTTATGAGAGGCCTCTCTGTCGTCGGGGCCGACGAGTATTTCGCCGTAGGACCAGTTTCCTGTGCTCTGGACCATCTTAAAGAAGTTATCGCCCTCGCTGGGGAGTCCGATATGCTTTGCGGCGTCAAATCGGAAGCCCTCTACGCCTACGCCCTTGAGCTCGTTTAGATATTTCCTTACGCAGTCCTGAACGTGGCTGTCCTCGGTCTTGAGGTCGGGCATACCGATCTCACCGTTTACAACCTGATAACGATCAGCCCAGCTGTTTACAGAGCCGTAGGTATGCCAGTACTGGCCGCCCTTGAGGTCGTCCTGAATTATGCTGTGGTTACCGGAAAGGTGGTTTGCGACTACGTCGACAATTACCTTTACTCCGTACTTTTTAGCCTCGGCACAGAGGTTCTGCAGGTCGGATTTTGTTCCGAGGTCGTTTGTTCCGATGGAGAAGCCGCGCGGCTGATACAGCCAGTACCATGTTCCCGAGCTGTCCGCAGGCTGTGCAGGGGAGGTTTGAACAGCGGTAAAGCCTGCCTCGGCAATGCTTTTCATCTCATTTTTGATGTCGTTGTACTTCCAGTCGAAGCAGTGCAGAATCGTACCGTCCTGGATCTTGCTCGCGAGACCGTAGCTTGCGCCTGTTGACTCGGCGTTTGTGTCTGCCGAAACGCTGTTTTTTGAGGTGCCGGCAGCCAAAGCGCTTATGCTTCCGAAGGCGAAGCAGGAAGTGATGATACATATGCTCAGTATCAAGCTTGTTATTCTTTTCTTCATTTTCATCAACTCCTAAATCAATGTAAAATCACAACATACCTATTATACTCCTATTGTATCAAAATGAAGGTTTTTATTCAATCTACTTAATGTACAATTTGAAAGCTTCTTTTTTATGCAAGGTGCCAAAACGGCGTTTTTTTCTTAGTTTTTCTGACAAAAATAAAATATGCGCTTTATGGATTTTACACAATTTTTTCACTTCTTTTTTAGTCTATATTTTACAAAAAAGTGGCCTTTACATTATGAAATAATACGAAAAAACGACCTGATTCTGTAAGAATCAAGTCGTTTTCTGAATAGTATTTTCGCTTATTTCCTGTTCCCATTCCTCGGGAGTACCCATATGCGGGAAAATAAATTCCAGATAATCGTCGTCAAAGGTGTTGTCGATCCATTCGGTAAAAGCGTTCGATGGCTTTACTCCGACAGCCCGTTGATTCTGGCGATATATCGCTGTCATGGTCATAACCCCGTCGATTGCCATAAATATAAAAAGAACAATAGTGATGATCGACCCGATCTTTTTGGGGATCCTTTCGATCATCCTGCTGAACGCGGGGTAGATGTAGCGTAGCCAGGTGAGCCCTAGCAATCCCCAAATCAGCGCGAACATCAGATTTGTACGTCCGTCAATATTAAAGGGAGTGTCGCTGTAGTCCCAGCTGATCATTCCCACGGTTTTTTCCAGAAAGAACGAGCTGAAATACTCGAAGGTAGCTCCTATAACCGCCGACGCCAGGTAAATTACTATGTCGTTAGCCTTGTG
>CACYDK010000033.1 GCA_902773155.1 uncultured Ruminococcus sp. | reverse complement strand
TTATGAAACGTTTAGCTACGCTACACATCCCAAGGTTCGAGATGGAAGCCCTCGCACTGATGAACTACTCCGATGGGTCACCATAAAGAAAGCACTCCAATCGGACTGCTTTTCTTTATGCCATCGGAGATTCGAAAGGGCGTTGATTGAGCGCTGAATATACTGCGGATTAATCTATAGATCGGTCTCACCAAAATATAGTCGTCTCCCTCGCCCTAAGAGCGGGCTCGTGATACTCCTTATTTTGGAGAGCGCTTTTGCTCCCTTGATCCGCCCCCCGGCGGCGGTCGCAAAGCTACATCGCGCTTATGAAACGTTTAGCTACGCTACACATCCCAAGGTTCGAGATGGAAGCCCTCGCACTGATGAACTACTCCGATGGGTCACCATAACCGCTGAAAACTTAGGTTTTCAGCGGTTTTTCTTTTTTGTAATAAAAAAACGTATTTCGGATTGTAAAAAACAAATTGCTATGATATTATAAAAAGGCAACACGAACTGCATACTGTGGTATATCTGGAAGAAGCTCTTTACTTTTGTAAAAGCGCATAAAAAGTATAATGTCGATATAGAGAAAAAACAACAGGAGAATCAAAGTGAAACAGGAAGATTTATTGTTCTATGGTGAATACGCTCCGAAGCTTGAGGAAATCAAAGCCTTGCTTCTCGGCGAGATACAAGCTATGCTCGACAGCCTGAGCACCGATTCGGAAACCGCTTTGGCCGAACACATCAAGTGCCGAATTAAGGGCTCCGAGAGTATGAAAGAAAAATTGCGACGTAAAGGCTTGGCGGAAAGCGCCGAGAGCGGTTTAAAGAGTCTCTCCGATCTGGTAGGAGCGCGAGTTATCACGCATTTTGTAGGCGATATATATACCGTGCTTGATCTTATTAAAAAGAACCCAAATTGGCGTGTCAAAAACGTCAAGGATTATATAGCCGATATGAAGCCGAACGGCTACCGCAGTCTGCATATTATTCTGACTCTGCCCTTCGGCGTCGGCGGGATCGACTCGATAGACGTAGAAATACAGCTTCGCACGATCGCTATGGACTGCTGGGCAAGCCTTGAGCACCAGTTAAAATACAAAAAGAACATAAAAAATACAGCGCTTATTGTGGATGAGCTAAAGCGCTGCGCCGACGAAATGGCGTCAACCGATTTGACCATGCAAACGATCCGCGACTTGATTCAAAGGGGATAAACGATTATGAAAATTCTATACGCCGAGGATGAGCTTCAGCTCTCTGTCGCTGTTGCCGAGATATTAAAAATGGAGGGCTTTACCGTTACTCCCGTATATAACGGGGTTGAAGCGGTCGAGGCTTTGAAAAAGGATTACTTTGACGCGCTTGTGCTCGATATTATGATGCCCTTAATGGACGGGATCGAGGTTCTGAAATATGTCCGCGAAAGCGGAAATCACGTTCCCGTGCTTATGCTTACGGCTAAGGCCACTGTTGACGACAGAATTACGGGACTGACCGAGGGCGCCGACGATTATCTGGCCAAGCCGTTCGCTATGAAAGAACTGGTCGCGAGGCTTCGCTCCCTGCTGCGCCGCCAGAGCGATTACCGTCATTCCATTATTAAGCACGCTAATATAGAGCTGGATTCAAATTCCTGCGAGCTGAAGTCTGATAAGGGCAGTCTGCGCCTGAACAATACCGAGGCGGAGCTTTTGAGCTTTTTGATAAGAAATATCAACGAGAGTTTTACAGCGGAACAGATCAACGATCAGCTGTGGAACGGCAAGGAAAGCTCCGAAAAAGCCGAGCTTTATCTCTTTTATCTGAAAAATAAGCTAAGGCAGATCCATTCCGAAACCGAGATCATAATTGAAGGCGATCGTTACTCGCTGGGAGAAAGCATATGAAAAAGCTTAGAAGAAAAGTAGTCTTGGGCGTGGTAATCTCCGCGACGGCGGTATTTTTACTGACTGTGCTGTTTGTTGGATTTTCCCTGAACGCTTATGACGCTCACCGCGCCGACACAATGACAAAGATCATTGTTAAAAATGATGGCGAACTGCCGCCAAAAGAGGATTTTAAAAAAATCGAGAATGGTCATATAATGAAGGAAATCTATTTTGGAAATGAAACCCTTTATCGTTTGCGTTTCTTTACCGTTTATTATGACGATAAGGGAGAACACAGCAATCTATCGCATATCGCGTCTATTGACAATGAGGAAGCTCTCTCTATGGCTGCAAAGGTAAGGGATGACAAAGACTCAACAGGTTATCTGGATAATTATCGTTACCGAGTAAGCGAGGACGGAAGCCTTGTTGTATTTTTAGATTATTCCGATGAGATCGGCCCTTCACATCTATTCGTGATTGCATTGTCCATAATCTCGGTATTCTTCATTTTTATGATAACCCTTGTATTCTGGTTCTTATCTAAGCGGATCGTCTCTCCTTTTGAAAAGAATTCAAAAATGCAAAAGCAGTTTATCACCGACGCGAGCCACGAGCTTAAAACCCCTCTGGCGATCATTTCCGCCAACGCCGAGGTGCTCGCCTTTAAGGACGGCGAAAACGAATGGATAAAAAACATCACCTCTCAGGTTGCGCGCGTCAGCGAGCTTGTAAACGAGCTCCTTACTTTGAACAGGTTGGAAGAGGTTGACGAAACGACTGATATACAACCCGTTAATATGAGCGAAAAAACCAACGCTGTAGTGGATTCCTTCGCGGAGGTTTTCAAAAGCAAAAATGTCACGCTCTCCCGCGACATTCAGCCTGACGTTGTTATCAACGGCAACGAGGGCTATTTGGAACGGCTTGTTTCGGTTTTGACGGAAAACGCCTCGAAATATGCCAGTGAAAAAGGCGAAGTAAAAATATCCTTAAAAAAGGAACTTCGCTTTACCCGCCTGACTGTTTATAACACATGCGAAATAGACAAAAGCGTGGATTACAGTCAGCTGTTCGATCGATTCTACCGCCCCGACTCCTCACGTACTTCCGCAACAGGCGGTCACGGCGTGGGACTTAGTATAGCAAAGAGAATAGTTATCCTGCACGGCGGCAGCATTGAGGCAGTCCCGAGCGAGAACGGACTGAGCTTTATCGTTAAGCTATCGAACAAACTAAAAGTAACCAAAAAGAAATAAAAACATTAAGATAGTTATACCCCACCGGCAAAACGCCGATGGGGATTCTTTATCTGGATTTTAGGTATGAGCTGTATTCGTCTAAGGTTTTGCCCAGGAGATTCATAAGCCGGGCGTTTTCATAGCCGACAAACCTGTAGGCTTTGGAGTTGGGATGCATTGAGGTTTTGGGCTGAGAGCCGCGGGGATAGCGCGGGATAAAGCCATATTTCATCGCGTTTCTCAAAAGCCAGGGATGTGCCTTTGAGGACTTGAACTCAGTTTTTCCGGATTTGAAGTACACGAGCAGCCCGGTCTGGCTCTCGCTTCGTCCCGCCTGAGGGGTAAGCGCCTCAAGCACCGACTGAGCCTTTACCTCCGACACGCCGTTCTCCTTTATGTATTCCTCGTACTCCTGCTTATAGAGCTTATCCTGATCATCGTAGGAAACATAAGCGGAGCCCACCGAAAGCTTTATTCCCAGGCTTTCGGCGTCGGACAGCAGTTTTTTCAGCGAATCGGCGGCGAGCGGACTGATCTGGTATCCGTCCAGCTCGACCAGCTCGGGCACATAATCGCGCTCGAGCGGATTGGTCTTATTAACGACCCTGAGAAGCTCCTCGTTATTGTCGTCGGTGACAGCCACGTAAGAGGAATGCTCCAACGGCTCTCCGGTCTTTACCGAGCCGATTCCGAGCACGATGGTAGTAACAACCACGGCCGCAAGCAGCACCAGCACCGCGATACGCGCGATTTTGAGGCCTACGACGCTATCGGTTCGCGTACGCGCAGAGGTTCTGCGGACTGAATAGCCGCTGCTGCGGTAGCTTGAGTAACCTGAACTCTTATATCGCCGGCGTTTTCCTAAACCCCTTTTCTTAGAATATCCACTCATAGGATTCACTTAATCTCCTTGGTCTCGATTTCCTCTACAGCTTTTTCGATAAATTCAGAGAGCGGCATCGAGCCCAGATCGCCGTCCTTTCTGTGTCGGACGGAAACTGTGTTGTTTTCTATATCCTTATCGCCGAGCACGAACATATAAGGAATCTTCTGAAGCTGAGCCTCACGGATCTTGTAACCGATCTTCTCGCTTCTGTCGTCGATTTCAACGCGCATTCCCTTGGCCTCGAGCGCCTTCTTGATTTCATAGGCGTAATCAGCGTGACGGTCGGCGATCGGCAGAAGCTTTACCTGTACTGGCGCAAGCCACAGTGGGAACGCTCCGGCGTACTTCTCGATGAGCAGAGCGAGAGTTCTCTCGTAACAGCCGATCGAGGTGCGGTGGATGATGTAAGGATTCTTCTTTTTGCCGTCCTTGTCGACATACTCCATTTCAAACTGCTTCGCGAGCATCTGATCCACCTGGATCGTGATCAGAGTATCCTCCTTGCCGTAAACGTTCTTGATCTGGATGTCGAGCTTCGGGCCGTAGAAGGCGGCCTCGCCTACGCCTATTTCATATGGAATCTCGAGGTGATCGAGGATCTTCTTCATAGTGGACTGAGCCTCGTCCCACTGCTCCTCTGTACCGATGTATTTTTCCCTGTCGTTGGGATCCCACTGGGAGAAGCGATAGCTTACATCCTCGTATAGGCCTAAGGTCTTGAGCATAAATATAGCAAGCTCCAGACATCCCTTGAACTCATCCTCAAGCTGCTCGGGAGTGCACATAAGGTGCCCCTCGGAGATCGTGAACTGTCGTACACGGATAAGGCCGTGCATCTCGCCGGACGCCTCGTTTCTGAACAAAGTCGAGGTCTCGTTATAGCGAAGCGGAAGGTCGCGGTAGGAGCGCTGGCGGTTAAGGTAGGCCTGATACTGGAACGGACAGGTCATCGGGCGAAGCGCGTACACCTCGTCGTCCTTTTCCTCGTCGCCGAGCACAAACATTCCGTCCTTGTAGTGACCCCAGTGTCCGCTGATTTTATAAAGATCGGACTTAGCCATAAAGGGAGTTTTTGTGAGAAGCCATCCGCGGCGCTGCTCCTCGTCCTCGACGAAGCGCTGGAGAAGCTGGATGATCCTGGCGCCCTTAGGGAGCATGATCGGCAATCCCTGGCCGATATAATCAACCGTTGTAAACAGCTCGAGCTCGCGGCCGAGCTTGTTATGGTCGCGCTTTTTTGCCTCCTCCATCATCGCGAGGTGCTCCTCGAGCATAGAGGCCTTCGGGAAGGCTACGCCGTAAACACGGCAGAGCTGGGCGTTTTTAGCGTCGCCGCGCCAGTAGGCTCCCGTGCAGTTTGTGAGAGCAACGGCCTTGATAGCGCTGACGTCCATAAGGTGAGGACCGGCGCAGAGGTCGGTAAACTCAGCCTGCTTGTAAAAGGTGATTTTCTCGCCCTTGTCGGTGTGTTCTTTGCAGAGCTCGACCTTGTAAGGCTCGTTCATTTCCTCGAGAAGCTTTACTGCGTCGGCAGGGTCAAGCTCAAAACGCTCGAGGGCGATTTTTGACTTTACGATCTGCTTCATTTCAGCGGTGATCTTGTCGAGGTCGTCGCGGGTAAAGGGCTTTTCTACGTCAAAATCATAGTAGAAGCCGTTGTCAACCGCGGGGCCTATAGCGCATTTTGCCTCGGGATAAAGGCGCTTGACCGCCTGAGCGAGCACATGCGAGGCAGTATGCCAGAAGGCCTTTTTGCCGTTAACATCGTCAAAGGTCAAAAGCTCGACCTTGCAGTCCTTTGTAACCGGTGTGCGAAGGTCGCAAACCTCGCCGTCGATTTTCGCGGCGCAAACGGACTTGTAAAGTCCCATGCCGATCGATTTTGCAATTTCTGCAGGCGTGATATTGTCGTCATACTGATTAACGACTCCGCCCTTTAATTCTACGTTTACCATAATTACTCCTTCTTTGCTTTTAAGTTATTCTGAATAATGAAAAACGCCCCAATATTCCACAAAAGAATATTGGGGCGATAATATCGCGGTTCCACCCAACTTCGGCCTAAGCCCTCGTCTATGATAACGGAATTACCCGCCGCGTCATTTCCTACGCGGAGCTCCGGAGCGGTAACTCCCGCACGCTTCTGCGCGCTTTCACCAACCGCGCGCTCTCTTTGAGAAGCAAAAGCCGGAATCGTATC
>CACYDK010000032.1 GCA_902773155.1 uncultured Ruminococcus sp. | reverse complement strand
GAACAAAGGGACGATCCTCTTTATGATTCTTGATTTTCTGAGCGATATAATTTGCCGCCCATTTGCACATCTTATCGTAATTATCCTGTATTACAACTCTCATTCTTTATTACTCCTTGAAATAGTATTTTCAATACGCGTTGGAAGAACCTTTGTTACAGTGTTGATTCTGCTTTTTTCTTTCTTCCTTTCGACCCGCACAGCCGTGACGGCATCCGCCGAATCTTTCGATAACCGTCAACCCTCGTCAACCCTTTCGGGTCCAGGCGCTAATAGTCTCCTGCTCCTTTCTTGAAAAGAGGCTATTTTATGTTTAGGCAACGTCGAATAACTCAGACGCATAAATTGTCGAGATGCATTTTTCAGAAAACGCACATTAAAATGTACGGTGTTGCCTTTATGTTCGGTTTTTGATAAGCCCATTACGGCCATATTATCTCATAGTAAAAACCTATGCAATTTTACCACACAAAACGATTTTAGTCAAGTGAATAATTGCGGCAGCTGAAACAGCGCTTATTCCAGAGCTAAATTTTTCGGCCGGGCGGATAAGGCTCTTTTTAGCTGAACCTATCCGCCCGACCGAAATCTACGATTAATCTCAGACGTTGAATCTAAACAGCACTACGTCTCCGTCCTGCATAACGTAGTCTTTGCCCTCGCTTCGGTAGAGGCCTTTTTCTTTTGCGGCGGCGATCGAGCCGCAAGACATAAGGTCGTCGAAGGCTACCACCTCGGCGCGAATAAAACCGCGCTCGAAATCGGTATGTATCTTACCGGCGGCCTGCGGAGCCTTTGTTCCCTTTTTGATAGTCCAGGCTCTGACCTCGGGCTTACCTGCGGTGAGATAGCTTATGAGACCGAGAAGCGAGTAGCACTCCTTTATAAGGCGGTCAAGACCGCTTTCCTCAAGTCCTAAGTCGGATAGGAAGAGCTCCTTTTCCTCCCTGTCCATATCAACTATCTCCTCCTCGATTTGAGCGCAAATCGGGAGAACTCCGGCGTTTTCCTCGGCAGCGAGAGCTCTTACTCTCGCGAGGAACTCGTTTTCTTCTATACCGGCCGAAAAATCGGCGTCGCTCATATTCGCGGCGTAGATTATCGGCTTAGTCGTGAGCAGGGCGACCTCGGAGAGGGTCTTGCGCTCCTCGTCGTCGACCTCAACCGAGCGCGCGGACTTTCCGCTGTTGAGCGCGTCGAGAACACGCTCGAAGAGCGCAAGGTCGGCCTGATATTTTTTATCGCCTTTGATGAGCTTCTTAGTCTTTTCGATCCTGCGCTCAAGCATTTCGACATCGGAGAGGATGAGCTCGAGGTTGATTGTTTCGATATCGCGGATCGGGTCGATACTGCCCTCTACGTGTACGATATCCGAATTTTCAAAGCAACGCACAACGTGCACGATAGCGTCGCACTCGCGGATGTTCGCGAGGAACTTATTGCCGAGGCCTTCGCCCTTGGAAGCGCCCTTTACGAGTCCGGCAATGTCTACAAACTCGATCATAGCCGGGGTGTATTTTTCGGGGTCGTACATCTCGGCGAGCTTGTCGAGGCGCTTGTCCGGAACAGCCACAACGCCTACGTTGGGCTCAATGGTGCAGAACGGATAGTTAGCCGACTGCGCACCGGCGTTGGTTATCGCGTTAAACAGCGTGCTTTTGCCTACATTCGGCAAGCCTACAATACCTAATTTCATACGTATCACCTTTCGATTTTTTCATAAATACCGTTACTCGAAGATTATACCACATCTCAGCGCAAATCTCAACACATAATTGACCTATCAAACCAAAAGGCCGGCTCAGCCTGAGCCGGCGCTTTTTTCATCAGAATGAGAAGCTTCCAAGGGGAGGATTTTTCATATCCTTTTCGGAAAGATTGAGATCATCTATGCCGTCAAGCGGCCAGTCTATTCCGACGTTTTCATCATTCCACATGAGGCCGCCCTCGTCCTCGGGATGGTATAATTCATCGCACTTATAGCAAAACTCTGCTTCATCAGAAAGAACGAGGAATCCGTGAGCAAACCCTTTGGGAATAAAAAACTGCCTTTTGTTTTCTGCGCTTAGGATCACTCCCACATATTTGCCGTATGTCGGGCTGTCTTTTCTAAGGTCAACGGCGACATCATAAACCTCGCCACTAATTACTCTGACGAGCTTTGCCTGTGGATGAGCTTTCTGGAAATGGAGTCCGCGGAGGACGCCCTTTGTAGACTTACTCTGATTATCCTGAACGAACTTAGCGGTAATGCCGCCCTCGCGAAACTTTTCCTCGTGATAAGTCTCCATAAAGTAGCCGCGGCTATCACCGAAGGCCTTTGTCTCAACGATGATAACGCCGTCGATTTCTGTTTTTATAAAATTAAAATTGCTCATTTTCCTTCAATTCCTTTAAATATCTTTTTAAAGCGTCCTGCCAAACCGGAAGCCTGTCAAAACCGTTTTGCGTGAGCTTGTCTTTACTCATTCTGCTGTTGTGCGGTCGCTTTGCCTTTGCGGGATAGGCGTCGCTTCCGACCGGGCTCACCTCGACATTTGCGTACTCCGGATAATACTCCGCCGCCTGCTTCATAATTTCACAGGTAAAGTCATACCAACTGCATATTCCTTCATTTGTCGCGTGATAACGACCGTACTTATCGCTGTGAACCATATCAACAAGCAACTTTGAAAGATCAACCGTGTATGTAGGCGAGCCGATCTGATCCGATACTACTGTCAGCTTGTCATGAGTTTTGCCGAGGTTGAGCATTGTGCAGACGAAGTTCTTACCATTCAGGCCGAACACCCATGAAATGCGAACAATATAATACTTTTCGAGCGTACTCTCAACAGCAAGCTCTCCCTCGTATTTTGTCTGCCCGTAAACATTCAAAGGCTCGCGCTTTTCATCGGGTTCCCAAGGTTTTTCACCCTCGCCGTTAAAAACGTAGTCGGTCGAGATATACATCATTTTTATATCGAGACGCTTGCACACCTCGGCGATATTCAGCGTACCGTCACGGTTTATTTTCATACATAGCTCAGCATTGTCCTCAGCGTTATCAACCGCTGTGTAACCGGCGCAGTGAATAACCGCGTCAACATTTGCGCTTGTTATGTAATTGTCAACAGCTTCTTTGTCGGTGATGTCCATTTCCTCAACATCAACCGCAACGGGTGTATCGCCGCGCCTTAAAAGCTCCTTAACAATATCGTAGCCGAGCTGACCTTTAGCGCCTGTAACCAGTACTTTCATCACCTATCACCATACATTTTCTCATAATAATTCTGGTATTCTCCGCTTATGATTTCCTGCCACCACGGTTTGTTATCAAGATACCATTGAATTGTTTTCTTGATGCCGTCCTCGAATTTGGTCTCAGGCAGCCAGCCGAGTTCGTTGTGAATTTTGGTCGGGTCAATCGCGTAGCGCAGGTCGTGACCTTTACGATCGGTAACATATGCAATCAGGCTCTCGGGCTTGCCGAGCACCTTGCAAATCAGCTTGACAATGTCGATATTCGCCATCTCGTTGTGACCGCCGACGTTGTAGACCTCGCCTACCCTGCCCTTGTGGATAATCAAATCAATCGCTTTGCAGTGATCCTCAACGTAGAGCCAGTCGCGCACATTCTCGCCCTTGCCGTAAACGGGCAGAGGCTTGTCCGCGAGAGCGTTCGCAATCATAAGCGGAATGAGCTTCTCGGGGAAGTGGTAGGGACCGTAGTTGTTGGAGCAGCGGCTG
>CACYDK010000031.1 GCA_902773155.1 uncultured Ruminococcus sp. | reverse complement strand
TCTCCTCGGCGTTGTCGATCATAGCGCGCGCGATCCTGTCCTTTACGCTTCCCGCGGGATTAAAGTACTCGAGCTTTGCGGCCACTGTGGCCTCAAGGCCGTTTTCTTCTTCGATGTTTTTGAGCTCGAGAAGGGGAGTCTTTCCGATTAAGTCAGTGATTTTGTTATATATTTTCATAGTGATAATCCTTTCATGATATAATATTTTATCGTTAAATTATAATTTATCGCCGGTGTTGTTTTTCAACATCGTTCGTGGATTTTGTAGTAATACATTGCCTTCACTCCAAAACTTAGTAATCCTAGTGATTTGATAGGTATTATATCACCGGTTTTTGTTTTTGTCAATCCTTTTTTTAAAAAATTACGGAATAATTATGATTGTATTATTTTTCGATTGGTTGTATAATAATCCTGTACTTATTAATGTATTCGTATCGGGAGAGTATTATTTATGAAAGAAGAGTTTTCTCGTACCGCAAGGCTTTTGGGCGAGGACAGCGTAGTCCGGCTTTCAAAAAGCCGTGTAGCGGTTTTCGGAGTCGGCGGAGTAGGCGGTTATGTAGCCGAGGCCTTGGCTCGAAGCGGAATAGGAACGCTTGACCTTATCGACAACGACACCGTAGCGCTTTCTAATATTAACCGCCAGATCATAGCCCTGCACAGCACAGTCGGCCGCTATAAGGTCGACGTCGCCCGCGAAAGGGCGTTAGATATCAATCCGGAAATGACTGTTAATTCTTATAAAGAATTTTACACTCCCGAAACCTCCGGAAAGTTTGACTTTAAGGCCTACGATTATGTGGTTGACGCAATCGACACCGTAGCAGGAAAGCTTGAGCTGATCATGCAGGCCGAGCGTACCGGAACGCCGATCATTTCCTCGATGGGAGCCGGAAACAAGCTTGACCCGACGCGCTTTGAGGTAGCCGATATTTTCAGCACCTCGGTTTGTCCTCTTGCCAGAGTTATGCGCTCAGAGCTGAAAAAGCGCGGAATAAAGAGGCTCAAGGTTGTTTATTCCAGAGAAGAGCCTGTAAAGCTTCCGGCCATACCCGGTGTCCGCAAACAGCCTCCCGGAAGCACCGCGTTTGTTCCCTCGGCGGTAGGACTCATTATTGCCGCCGAGGTTGTAAAAGACTTGATAAAGTGATGTGTAACGCATGAAAAAACTAATCTGCGCAGTTCTGTGCCTCTTTACGATTATTGTTTCCTTTGTACCGGCCGAGGCAGCTTCCGAGCCGGGTGAAATCGACGAGTTTATTGTTGGCGTGGATTCGCGCTTTCCCGGACTTTGCGACTATATCGCCGGCTGTATCCGCGAGCTGAGCGAGGAGATCAATATTTCCGCTTACGGCGTTACGCAGGACGATATCCTTGACGTTATGCGTAACGTCGCCTTCGAGAACCCGGATATCTTTTATTTTGATTCCGCTTACGTCGATTTCAGCTACGAGAGAGCCTCCGGAGTGATACATTATATAAAGCCTTCCTATATTTTTTTGAAGAAGAACATACCGTCCTGCGTCGCAAGGTTTGACTGTGAGGCACGCAAGCTCGTCGAGGGGATCCCTGACTCGTGGTCGGATTACCGCAAGGTACTGACGATCCACGACAGGCTTGCGGTTCACTGCGAATACAAGAAAACCGGACTGAAATCCTACACCGCCTACAGCGCTATCGTTACCCGAAAATCGATCTGCGAGGGCTACTCCAGAGCTATGAGCTATCTTTTGTCGCTTGTCGGCGTCAGAAGCAGGACTATAAACTGCGAAAGGCTCAGACACTGTTGGAATATGGTGAATATTGACGGCGTGTATTATCACTGCGATGTCACAATGGACGATCCGATCCCGGATTCCGCGGGTTATGTCCGCCATACCTTTTTTCTTTTGAGCGACAAGAAGCTCAAGTCATACAGCTCCTCTCTTCATAAATACTGGAAAAGCGACGATACCTACTCAAAAAAGTATGCGTGCTCCGATACGTTTTACGACAAGGGCTTTTTCCGGGACGTGACCTCAGCGATCCTGTATAAGGACGGGGCGTATTATTACGCTGATATGTATGACGGGAAGCCCTCCGTAATGCGCCGCGGCGACAATACACAAATGATTTACTCGATGAACGAGAATAATATTGAGTCGATATGTACTACAAGGCTATGCGAAGCGGGAAAATACATCTATTTTAATTCCGCAAGAGAAATATACCGTTTGGATACCGAGACTCTCGCGGTAAAGCGCGTATATAAGCTCCCTTCGTTCCTGTCCGGCGAATTCTACGGCATAAAGGCTCAGGGCGGATATATTTACGCTGTAAGAAAATCGTCCTCGTCCGTCGCGAAGTCGCCTAAAAAGCTAATAAAGCTTACGAATAATAACAAGGCTTTAGTGCTTCCGTATCTAAGATATTCCTCTTTAAAGCTCAAAAGGGGCTCTAAATTCACCCTTAAGGTCTACGCCGGAAGCGGTAAAACTAGCTTCAAAAGCTCTGATAAAAAAATCATCGCTGTAAGCCAAAAGGGCGTTATTAAGGCAAAACGTAAGGGGACAGCGACCGTAACCGCCGAAAAAAACGGAATTAAAGTGAAATGTAAGGTAAAAGTGATATGAGAACTACTCACGCTAACGAGGAGATAAGGAACATTTTTGAGACGGAGTGCAAGGTAAGAAAATTTTCCGCGAACGATATGATATATTTTCAGGGCGATTCTCCGGACTGTTTTTACTACCTGAAAAAGGGGAGGGTCCGGGTGTTTATGACCTCGGTAGACGGTGACGAGAGAACCCTTTCGATCGCGTCGAAGGGCGAGCTCCTCGGCGAAGCGGCTTTCTTTGACAAGCTCCCGAGAATGAGCGGGGCTGTAGCGGTAACGGATGTCGAGGTCGCTCCGGTCAACCGCGAGGAGCTTTTATCGCTTATCGGAAGATACCCGCGGCTCGCGATGTTTTTACTCGAGATCCAGGCCGGGCGTGTGCGCGAGCTTTCGTCTCAGCTCGACTCAATGAGCTTTCAGATGGCCGACGGCCGTATCGCGCGCGCTTTGCTCGATAATATTGACGAGCGCTCAGGCGAGCTTAGAGTGGATTTTACTCACGAACAGCTATCGGATATCGTCGGCGCCTCCAGAGTAACCGTCAGCAAAACTCTCGCACGGCTGCGCAAAAAAGGAATTCTGAGCACAGGCTACCGTAAAATCGTGATATCCGATGTTGACACCTTGCGTGAAATTTCCGATACAGAATAATAACGCCGTATCTTAAAGTTTTTTCCAATACAGAATATTCCAATCTTGTAACAATAATGCAAATTTACCGATTTGCACTTGCACATTTGATAAGTTTTGTTTATAATTTTTACGGTGCAGAAATGCGCTTTGTCGTTTTTATAAAAATTTATAAAAAGTTCAAAGCGCTGAGTAAGCAAAAAAATAATGAGGGGGTTAATCTCTTTGGAAAAAATCTTTAAGCTAAAGGCACACGGCACCAATGTAAAGACCGAGATAGTTGCCGGTATTACTACGTTCCTTGCGATGGCTTACATCCTTGCCGTTAACCCGCAGCAGCTCTCGGCTGCCGGTATTCCCGCGGACGCTGTTTTTGCGGCAACCGCTGTTTCGGCTTTCTTTGCTACCGCGATAATGGCGTTCTTTGCCAACTATCCCGTAGCTCTGGCTTCCGGTATGGGTCTTAACGCGTATTTCGCGTTTACTGTATGTCCGGAGCTTGCCAAGGCAGGCGTTACCAATCCGTGGCAAGTGGCTCTGACCGCGATTCTTGTTGAAGGTGTTATTTTCATAATTCTTTCAATCTTTAAGTTCCGCGAAACTCTTGTAAACAAGGTTCCCAAAAATCTGAAGCTCGGAATTTCGGCCGGTATCGGTCTTTTTATCACCATTATCGGTCTCAAGGGCGCCGGAATCGTTGTTTCAAATCCCGCTACACTCGTAAGCTTTGGCGAGGTAGGCTCGCCTCAGGTAGTTCTCGCGCTTGTAGGAATCCTCATCATCTCCGTATTATGGCATTTCAAGGTCAAGGGCGCCATACTTATCGGAATCGTTGCCACATGGCTTCTCGGTATCATTTCTCAGCTTAGCGGCTGGTATGTTGTTAATCCGGACGCCGGCGCTTTCTCGCTGATTCCCGATTTTACAAACTACAACGTTTTCGGTCCCATCCAGACAATGGCTTCCGATACGCTCTTTAAATTCGATTTCGCCTATGTTGCTCAGAACGCTCTGAACTTCGCCGTAATCGTATTCGCGTTCCTCTTCGTCGACCTCTTCGACACAGTAGGAACTCTCATCGGCGTAGCTCAGGAGGGCAATCTCCTCAACGAGAAGGGCGAGCTCCCGAGAGTAGGCCGCGCGCTTATGTCCGACGCTCTCGGTACTGTAGCCGGCGCGTGCCTCGGTACATCTACGGTAACATCCTATGTTGAGTCCACAACAGGCGTTTCCGAGGGCGGTAAGACAGGTCTCACAGCTCTCACAACAGCGGTTCTCTTTATTCTTGCCATTCCGCTTTGGCCTATTTTCGGCGCTATTCCGTCCTTCGCGACAACGCCCGCGCTCGTATTTGTCGGCCTTCTTATGCTCAAGAATGTCACCAAGATGGACTTCTCAAGCGATATCGCAGACTCCGTCGGCGGCTTTGTAGCCATCATCATGATGCCGTTTACCTATTCCATCGCTAACGGTATTATGTTCGGTATCATCGTATGGGTTATCCTCAAGGTTTGCACAGGCCAGATCAAGAAGATACACCCAGTAATGTGGGTATCCTTCCTGCTGTTCGCTGTTCGAATAGCAACGATGATCCTCGGAGTTTCCTCGTAACATAGTATAATTTTAATGCTAAAGCCGACCCGGCTTAGTCGGGCCGGCTTCCTTGTCGTTTAGAAACGTTTTGATTGAAAACCGCTTATTCGGCTTTTTATGACGTTATGCGGTTTTTTGTTATATTTATATTATTTTTTTCCTTTTCGGGCTTGATTTATCGGTTAAATTATTCTATAATAAGATAAGGTTTAACGACCAAAATTTTTATTTAAAGGAGAGAATTGAAAATGAGAATTTTCAAGACCAGCTTAGCGGTATTACTCGCAGTACTTATGGCTTTTTCTGTAGTTGCTGTTGTTAATGCTGCTGACGACGCGACTGCTGAGGCTACCTACGTTGTAGCAGGTACAGAGAACCTCTGCGGTACCAACTGGAGTGCTACAGACGAGAACAACAAGATGACTCTCGCTGACGGACTCTACACAAAGGTTTTCAAGGACGTTGCTGTAGCCGAGGGCTATCAGTTCAAGGTTGTTGAGAACGGCGAGAAGTGGATCGGCTTAGAGGGCGACGCCAACGTTACTTTCAACGTAACTGAGGTTTGTGATGTAACAATCACATTCAACGCTGCTACATCCGAGATCAAGCTCGACGGTAAGGGCGTAGTAGTTCCTACCTCCCTCGAGATCAAGTCCATCACAGCTGTTGGTGATCCCGGCGACTCCACATTCCTTAACGGCGCTAGCTGGAAGCAGGACGACGCTTCCAACCATATGACCGAGAAGGACGGCGTTTACACAATCACTTACACCGATGTTAAGTCCGGTTCCTATCAGTTCAAGTTTGCTGCTAACGATTCCTGGAACGACAGCTGGGGCGTTAAGAAGGCTGACGATACTAAGGAATACGCTGCTGACGCTGCTGTTTACAACGGCGACAACATCGCTCTCGTACTTGAGGCTGTTTCCAACGTTACAATCACTCTTGATCTTTCCAAGTTTGACTATGCCACAAAGGACGGCGCTACATACAAGGTAGACGTTCAGGCTACAGGCGCTACAGAGGCTCCCACAGAGGCTGAGGCTGCTCCGGTTCCCGGCTACTATGTAGTAGGTTCCGAGGAAGCTTGCGGCGCAGAGTGGGGCTGGGAGAAGCCCTGGCTCACAAGCAAGCCGATGAAGGAAGCTGAGGACGGCACATTCTTCCAGATCGTTGAGAACGTAAAGGCTTCTGCCGGTAACGAGACCGACGAGGGTCCCGATATCTACGTATTCAAGGTTGTTTACGTTGACGAAAAGGGCGGCAAGACATGGCATCCCGGTGGCATGGGCAACAACACTCAGGTTCCCGTTGCTCAGGACGGTTCCACAATCGTATTCAAGTTCAAGCTCCTCGGCACAGATCCTACAGTTGAGGGTACAGATCCTGAGGCTGTTGAGGCTACAGTATACGCTCCCGGCGAAGCTGTTCCCGAGATCAAGGAGAAGGGCGCAGAGCCTGCTCCTACAGAGCCCGAGACTCCTGTAGTTGCAAAGAAGAAGGCCAACACACTTAAGGTTACAGCCAAGAAAGTAACTGTTAAGGCTAAGGACGTTAAGAAGAAGGCTAAGGCTGTTAAGGCTATCACCGTTAAGAAAGCTAAGGGTAAGGTTACTTACACAAAGAAGAGCGGTAAGTTCGCTGTTAACAAGACAACAGGTAAGATCACAGTTAAGAAGGGCGCCAAGAAGGGCACTTACAAGGTAAAGGTTGCTGTAAAGGCTGCCGGTAATGCTGATTACAAGGCTGCAACAAAGAAC
>CACYDK010000030.1 GCA_902773155.1 uncultured Ruminococcus sp. | reverse complement strand
CCTCTTGCACCGCGGCTTCGACATACTCGTTACCCACGCTCCGGCGCGACATCTTAATGATTTTGATACACTTCCTCACCGCGGCTTCGAGTGCTTTAACCGCCTTTTAGAGCGCTTCCATCCAAGCTATTTCTTCCACGGCCACATACATAGAAACTACAGCCGATCGATCCCTCAAATATGCGAAAAGAACGGCACAACAGTGGTCAACGCCTTCGGGTACTGCGTTATAGATACCGAAGCCCTAAGGTGAAGAAAAATGAAAAAGACCGCGCGCACATTTCTGTGCGCGCGGTTTCTTGTATTAATTATGAGTTTCAGGGGCGTCAGGATTTATGCTGTGAGCGCGCTTCCGAAAACGAATTTAGCGAACTTCTTGCGGCACTTGTCCATATCGGTGATCTGAATGCACGAGCCGGCTTCCTCGTCGGTGTAATACGCCCAGAGTCCGTCCTGCGGAACCGTGTACTGCTTAACATCATAGTTGATATAGGTCAAAGCGTGCGAAACGAGTCCGGTGATTTCGTCCTTCTTGAGGTTCGTGGTCACGAGCGGGCCGACCTCTGATACGATCGAAATGATCTGAGTAAGAGACGCTTTTCTCATATCGCTGAAGATCTTCTCAAGAAGCTTACGCTGGCGTGAGGTTCTCGACCAGTCGTCGCCGGCCTGGATTCCCTCGTAGCCTCTGTCTCTGGCATACCAGAGCGCCTGCTGGCCTGTGAGAGTAACCGTGCCGTCCTTTTCCTCAAGAACGTGGCGGTTGGTGGTCTGCTTGTTTATGTACATCTGATAGTTGATGTAAGCCGCTTCGTCTGCGTCCAGCTTGATCGTGAGTCCGCCGAGGACGTCGATGATCTTCTTAAAGCTGTTGAAGTCGACTACCGCGTAGCGGTCGACCATTACGCCGAAGTTCGCCTCGATCGTGCGGATCGTAAGCGAGGCGCCTCCCCAGGAATAAGCGTGGGTGAGCTTGGTGTAGCCGTAACCCGGAACATAAACGTAGGTATCGCGCTGGAACGATGTGAGCTTGATCTTCTCGCTGTTGATGTCTATGGAAGCCATGATCATCGAGTCCGAGCGTCCGGTTTCGCCTTTTTTGTGGTTATCCTCGCCGAACAGCATAATGTTGAGCACCTTCGGGCTCGAGAGCAAATCGTCGTTCTTGACGGATACGTTGAATTCGTCGACCTCGTCGTCCGCTATTGTAGTAGCCTTTGTTGCAACCTTGGACGAATCGTCCGACTCGTAGTTGAGCGAGTCAAGAGCGTGATAATAATACAGCACGCCGCCGCCGGATATCATCAAGAGTACCGCCAGCACAACGGCCACTATGCGCACAGCCCTTCCTTTTTTCTTGTAAAGCTTAACAACCTGAGTGTTAGAGCTGATATCAACAAAACCAGAGGAATTAGCGCCTTTGTTATTTTTAGTCGCCATAATCTCTCTCCTTATCATCAAAATTCGACGGCAGTATACACTAACCGACAGTACTCTGTATTATATCAAGTTATTATCGATTTATTATTCCAGAAAAGAATAATAACCGATTTGTCATATTTACCAAATATGCGTGAAACTTAGGCCTTTAATCGTTTAGCTCGTCTAATGTAAGGGAGAAGGAGGGCATGAATTTTTCCATAAATATGTTCGCCTCGGGGAGCCGCAGCTTTTTGATCGAGCTTTCTGTTGAGGCTTTAGCTCTGAGGAACTCGGCGTTTCCCATCCTGATTTCCTCTATACACTTTATCAGAGCCGATAGCTTGTCGGCGGCCTTGACGAAAATATGCAGGCTTTCGTCCTTTTTGTTTTCGCCGAGGATGATATCTCTGTACTCCTCCGCGAATTCTTTCGGAAGCATCGCGACGAGCTTTTCGCCGGCTGCCCGCTCGATCTCCTTGTAAGAGCGCACAATTTCGGGATTGTAGTATTTTACCGGAGTCGGCATATCGCCTGTTATGATCTCGGTGGCGTCGTGATAAATGCCTAGCAAAGCTGCGCGTTCGGCGTTTAAGCATTCGCCTGTGTTTTTATTATGAAGAAGCACAAGAAAGTGCGCCAGCATACCGACCTGCAGACTGTGCTCGCTTATGTTTTCTTCGTTGGTATTGTTCATAAGCCCCCACCGGGATATGTATTTCATACGCGACAGCATCGCGAAAAAATGTGAATTATCCATTAATTGTCTCCTGATTAAAAATTTTTATTCAAATTCGTCCGGATATGTGTTATAATATTATATCTGATTTTTGAAAAAAAGTAAAGTTTTGTATGAGGAGGTATAAGATGAGTAAGGTGCGCTCGCTATGTGACATAAGCCGTCGCCATACGGCGCTTACGGTTTTTTTACTGGGCCTTTTGGTTTCTGCGGCGCTTTTTGTGCCCGTTATGATAGAGAACGACGGCCTTTTTATGTACTACGGCGATTTTAACGCCCAGGAGATCCCGTTCTATCAGCTTATGCACAGCGAGGTCAGGAGCGGCCGTTTTTGGTGGTCAAATCTCACGGATCTGGGAGTTCCCAACGCCAGCGCCTACGCCTTTTATCTTATGGCGAGCCCGTTTTTCTACCTGACCCTGCCGTTCCCGAACGAATTTGTGCCGTATCTGATGGGACCCTTGTTTATGCTCAAATTTGCCTTCTGTGCGCTTGCGGCCTATATCTACCTGAAAAGATACGTGAATAATCCCACCTTGGCTGTAGCCGGAGGGCTTTTGTATGCCTTTTCGGGCTTTTCGATATACAATATTTTCTTCTTCCATTTCCACGAGCCGATGATATTTTTCCCGCTTTTGCTTGCGGCTGTTGACACCTTTATGTATGACGACAAGCGGGGGATAGTGGCTCCGGCGGTGTTTTGCGCCTGTATTGTGAATTACTACTTTTTTGCAGGAATGGCGGTGTTCATCGCGATATACTGGTTTATGCTGGTGTTCACTAATAACTACAAAATAAAGCTTACTAAGCTTCTGCTGTTTTTCCTCGAGGTGATCGTCGGATTTTTGGCCACTGCGTTTTTGCTTTTGCCGGTGGTGCTGTTCATCAGCGGAAACCCGAGAATCAGCGAGTTCCCTGACGGAATAAGCGCTCTGGCCTACAACCCGCCCGAAAAGTACTGGTACATAATCCTGAGCTTCTTCTTTCCGCCGGAGATGGCGGCTCAGCCAAACTTCACCCCTGACGTCAGCTGTAACTGGGCTTCGGTCAGCGGCTGGCTTCCGCTCACGGGAATGGTCGGAGTGGTGGCTTATCTCCAGCTTAAAAAGCGCGACTGGCTCAAAAAGCTCATCCTCGTGCTCATCGTTATGGCGCTTGTCCCGGTTCTTAACTCGATGTTCCAGATGCTGAACACCGGAATATTCTACGCGCGCTGGTACTATATGTTTACGCT
>CACYDK010000029.1 GCA_902773155.1 uncultured Ruminococcus sp. | reverse complement strand
TTTTCGCGGGCTACGGGCTCGTTCTGGCCGTTGTCGTAGCAAGCGGGGAGATATTTAAATATGACCTTTAACGACTGGAGAGCGAGACCGTCTGTAAAGTCTGTCGCCAGCATTGCGGCGTAAGCCTCGAGCGCGTGAGATACTGCGTCGATACCGGAGGCGGCCGTCAGTCCCTTGGGACCGCTCATCATCATATCCGCGTCAACGATCGCCATATCCGGCATGAGCTCGTAGTCGGCGAGAGGATATTTAGTTCCGTCTCTTTCGTCGGTTATAACAGCGAACGGAGTTACCTCAGAGCCTGTTCCCGAGGAGGTCGGTATGGCAACGAAGTAAGCCTTGTCGCCCATGTGCGGGAACTTGTAGATCCTCTTTCTGATATCGGAGAATCGCATAGCCATATCGGTAAAGTCAACCTCAGGATGCTCGTAGAGAACCCACATTATTTTGCCCGCGTCCATAGCCGAGCCGCCGCCGATAGCGATGATCACATCAGGCTGGAAGGCTCTCATAGCCGCGGCTCCCTCCTTGGCGGAGGAAAGCGTCGGGTCGGGCTGAACGTCGAAGAAGGTTGTGTGTGTAATACCCATCTTGTCCAGCTCGTCGGTTACGCATTTTGTGTAGCCGTTGTTGTAAAGGAAGCTGTCTGTGACGATGAAAGCCTTCTTTTTGCCCATGTCTTCCTTGAGCTCCTTCAGAGCTACCGGGATACAGCCCTTCTTTATGTAAACCTTTTCAGGCGCCTTGAACCAAAGCATGTTTTCTCTCCTCTCGGCTACGGTTTTAATATTCAAAAGATGCTTACAGCCTACGTTTTCGCTGATCGAGTTGCCGCCCCAGGAGCCGCAACCGAGCGTGAGCGAGGGAGTAAAGTCAAAGTTGTAGATATCTCCGATACCGCCGAGCGAGGATGGAGTGTTTATGATCAAGCGGCTGGTTTTCATTCTGTGAGCGAAGATTTCGAGCTTTTCTCTCTCGTTAACGTTGTCTATCCAGAGAACCGAGGTGTGGCCTAAGCCGCCGTTGTTGTTGAGAAGTGTTTCCGCGATCTCGAGCGAATTCTCGAAGCTTTTGGATTTGTACATACCGAGGATCGTGGTGAGCTTCTCGTGACCGAAGGCTTCCTCGGTGTCGGTGCTTTCGGCCTCTCCGATTATCACCTTTGTGCTCTCGGGCACCTCAAAGCCGGCCATCTTTGCGATTGTAGCCGGTCTCTGACCGACTATTTTTGCGTTTAATGCGCCGTTGATGAGCATTGTTTTTCTGATTTTATCCTTTTCCTCATCGTTCAGGAAGTAACAGCCGCGTTTGATGAACTCGGCCTTAACATCGTCGTAAATGCTCTCCTCGGCGATAACGGTCTGCTCTGTGGCGCAAATCATACCGTTGTCGAAGGTTTTGGAATGGATTATCGAGTTTACCGCCGTGATGATATCCGCGGAGGAGTCGATTATCGCGGAGGCGTTTCCGGCGCCTACGCCCAAAGCAGGCTTTCCGCTTGAATATGCAGCCTTTACCATCGAGGGACCGCCTGTAGCGAGAATCGTGTCGGCCTCGCTCATAACAAGGTTCGTCATCTCGAGAGAGGGCTTGTCGATCCAAGCGATAATGTCCTCGGGAGCTCCTGCCTCTACGGCCGCCTCTAAAACGATCTTAGCCGCGGCGATGGTGCTTTCCTTAGCTCTCGGGTGAGGGGAGATGATGATTCCGTTTCTGGTTTTTAGAGAAATTAGGCACTTGAAAATCGCGGTAGAAGTCGGGTTTGTGGTAGGGATTACCGCCGCGATTATCCCGATGGGCTCGGCGATCCTGGTGGTGCCCATAGCCTCGTTGCGCTCGATGATACCGCAGGTTTTGGCGTCGCGGTATTTGTTGTAGATATACTCGGAGGCGTAGTGGTTCTTGATGACCTTATCCTCCACGATTCCCATACCGGTTTCCTCTACGGCCATTTTAGCGAGCGGAATACGCGCCCGGTTGGCCGCTGTGGCAGCCGCAAGGAAGATTTTATCTACCTGCTCCTGAGTGAACTCAGCGTACTTCCTCTGAGCCTCGCGGACTCTTTTAAGAGCTTCCTCGAGAGCGGGAACGCCGTCCACAATTTGGTACTGTTTTGTACTCATAATCAAGACCTCCATTTGAAATTCCGAAAATTATAATTCGATAAATGAATTATAATTTATTTTACTATCTTGTATCTGATTCCCAGCTTTTTGGCCGTTTTTATTATTTCGGAGCCCTTCGGAAGCAGAAGCGTGAGCTCCGGACAATCCTTGAAGGTGTTATCCTCGATTTTGGCCTTTTTGTTGGGAATTTTTACCGTTTTGAGATTCGTGCATTGAGCGAAAGCTAACTGTCCGATTGATTTTACCTTATTCGGAAGCTCTATCGTTTCAAGACCCGAGGCGTCGAAGGCAAAAATGTCGATCGTTTTAACCGTGCTCGGAAGCTTTATCGTCTTGAGAGCAACGCATCCCGCGAAGGCGTTATTGCTGATCTTCTCAATGCCCTCGGGCAGAATGACCTCCTCCAGCTTATCCGAAAATGCGAAGGCGTGATCCTCGATCACAGTGATTCCGTCCTCGACGGTGATTTTTTCTGCGTCGGACATCTTAAACGCTGAACGGCCTATGGAAGCGACCTTTTTGCCGTCGAATTGGGAGCTTACCGTAAAGCTCTTAATTTCTTTAGGAGAATTAAGAACAGTGAGATCTCCGTCCTCATTTACTTTGTAGCCGATTCCCTGTGAGTCGGTGAGCTCAGCGGCTTCGGTGGGGGTTAGGCTTAAGACGTTTCCGCCCGAGTCGGAGCAGCCCGCAAAACTTACAGATAGAACTACCGCGCAAATTACTATGCCAATTAGGCGTTTCATCATTACACATCCTTAATCTCGCTACACTATGGTAGCACATCGTTAAAATATTGTCAATCTTTATTGTTAAAAAATTATCAAACTTTCAGACGGTATTATTGTTGATAATCCCCAATTTGTGTATTAAAACAGGAAAAACCCGATATAACCAATCAATACGGAGTAAAGCGCGCCGACGAGCACATCTCTGAAGAAATGCACTCCGCATATGATTCTGCTGACGCAAAGGAGCGCTCCCAGCGTTAGAAAAGCTATCCCGGCCGGGATATTTACATACAAAAACGCCATCGCGATTATGAACACGCTCGCCGCGTGACGGCTCGGAAAGCTCTGTCCTTTTTTATCCTTGCGTACGATCGGCGTGATGTCGTATTTTTCGTAAGGACGCTGAAAATTGAAGAAGCGCCTGAAAAAAGTGACCGTCAGAAAAGCGAATGCCGGAACGGCGATCTCCTTTATGAGCAAGTGGAGCTCGGCTTTTCCCGTAAGATAGAGCACGAAGATTACGACCACTAGCGTCGGATAAGCGACAAATACAGGATAGGGTAGATATTTATAGCAGAAAGCCAGCAGGGATTTCATTTTCCTGTGCCTTTCAAAAAAATTCATAAGCATACAAAACCGGGTTTCAGTCATAAGCAAATGCTTCCTTAGATATGATACATTATTCTACCATATTTCTCCTGTTTATTCAATATTAATATTATATTTCCCAAACCAATAATCAAGCTCAATAATGTACGCGAGGATCTGCGGAGCCTTCATAAGCTGACCGTACCACGGAGACTTTATCCCGGAAGGATCATTTATGATGTTCAAAACTCCGTCAGGGCTGATAAGTTCGTTTAAGGCTGTGTTTTTTCTCAGTATTTCAATCGCCTTTTTTGAGCAGATCTCCATATATACTGGGTTGTGGGTTTTCGGATAGGGGCTTTTCTTTCGCCATGCGATGTCGTAGGGAAGAATGTCCTCGAACGCTTTTCGTACAATTCCCTTTTCCCGGCCGTTGAAGGCCTTTATACTCCACGGCATATTGTAGGAGTATTCAACAAGTCTGTAGTCGCAGAACGGAACCCTAACCTCGAGTCCGCTGTACATGCTGCACCTGTCCTTGCGCTCGAGAAGGCACTGCATAAACCAGTAGTAATTCAGCGCGAACATCTCCCGCATCCTCGAGTCAATTTTGCTGTCCGTCTTGAGCTTGTCGGTCTTGTTTATTGTCTCAAGATATTTTGAGCGCACATATTCCTCGCCTCTGGGCAGCACGCCCTTTCTCAGAACTCCTCTTCTGACCTCCTGCGTTACCGACCACGGAAAGCAGTCCTTGAAAAGGATCTCCTCGTTATGATACCACGGGTATCCGCCGAAAAGCTCGTCGGCGCATTCGCCTGAAAGAGCTACGGTATAGTCCTTCTTTATTTCTCTGCAAAAAAGCAGGAGCGACGAGTCAACGTCCACATATCCCGGCAGATCTCGCGCCTCTACGCTGTCGTAAAGAGCCTCGGCCAGGTCGTTGTTGTCGAGTATTATTTCGTTGTGCTCAGTGTCAGCGTTTTCGCTCATTTGCCTGATAAAATCTACGTCGGATGTAGGCTGAAACGAATCCTTGCGGAAAAACTCAGAGTTGTCGCGATATTCGACTGAGTAGGTATGAGGCTTAGGGAATCCGTTTTTGCCGTAGTAATTAGACGCGGTCTGTACAATTATACTGCTGTCAAGTCCTCCCGAAAGAAAAAAGCAGAGCGGTACGTCGCTTACGAGCTGCTTTTCAATAGCGTCCGTAAGGAGGTGCCTTATTTTTTCGACGGTCTGTTCCGGCGAGTCAGTGTGTTCTCTGGCCTTCAGGCTGAAGTAACGGGTCGTTTTCAGCTTTCCGTCGCTGTAAACCGCGTATTCTCCCGGCATAAGCTCTTTTACGTTTTTAAAAATACCGTTTCCCGGACTGCGCGCAGGACCGAGGAAAAATACCTCCATAAGCCCCTCCTCGCCGATCACGGGCTTAACGCGACCGCTGGCTAGAAGCGTTTTGATCTCCGAGCCGAATACAAGACCGTTTTTGAATTCGCTGTAAAAAAGCGGTTTTACTCCGACCTTGTCTCTGCAAAGAAAAATCTTTTTGGCGTAGAGCTCGTAAACCGCAAAGGCGAATATCCCGTTCAGCTTATCCGCGCATGAGGACCCGTATTCGATATATGCCTTGAGCACGACCTCGGTGTCGCTGTGACCCTTAAAATTGTAGCCCTTGTTGCGAAGCTCCTGCCTGAGCTCATCGGTGTTGTAAAGCTCGCCGTTGTACACGATAACATATTTTTCGTTTTTAATTCCGCACAGCATCGGCTGTTTTCCGTTTTCCTTATCGATTACCGTGAGCCTGCGGTGGATAAGAGCAACATTGTGGTCGATGAAGATCCCGTTTTCGTCAGGGCCTCTGCGGCTCAGAGTTTTCGACATCTCCGACAGCACCCTCAAATCCTTCGTCAGATCCTCATATTTATCAAACAATCCGGCGATTCCGCACATAATATCATAACCTTTCTTTGCATATTGTATAAATAAAAAACACGCTCGTTATTACGAACATAACACTTCCGATTATAGGCGCGCTCAAGCTAGGCGCGAAGCTCTTCGCGCTTGAAAAAACAGGCGCGGGAATATGGAAAAGCCCGATGAAAGCATAGGTAAGAGCCGCTGTTATCAGCCCTTGGATTATTCTGTATAAGAAAAATAACAGCTTGCTCAGACGGATGTTTCCAAGAGCCCTGAAAACCTGAAAATGCACGCAAAGCCCGCCGAATCCGACCGCGAAGGCCACAGGTATTATTCCTGACTCGGAAAGCTTTTCGCAGGCGTTTGTCACCTCGAGAAAAACGTCTGCGACGCCGGTGATCCGATCGTCCCCTGTAATCGCTCCGATTGTCGCCTGAACCGCTGAAAAGAAAGCGACTATTCCGCACATCTCCAGAAGTCCGTACACGGCCGAGATTATACTGTCGATAAACGCCGTGCCGGCCGACGGAACGCGCGCCGTGCTTTTCGCCGAAAAAGAGCCCTTACATATATGTTTATTCAGAACGCCCAGTAATATTACCGAAATCAACTGAGCCGAAAACAGACACAGCCCGAGCTCCGCGCTCGAAAACAGCTTTATCCCGACAAAGCTAATAATAAATCCAGGCCCCGCGCCGACAGATATATATGCCGCTTTTTCGGCTTCCTTTTCACAGATCGCTCCGCTGTCCAGAAGCTCTCTTATGCATTTCGCGCCAACCGGAAAACCGCCTGTGATCGCGAGTATCACAGCGGCGGTGCTTTCCGAAAGTCCGAAAAAAGCCTTTCCTATAACACTCAGCGGCTTGGAAAGCTTTGAAATTAGGCCGCCTTTTGAAATGAAGGCCGAGAGAAACATAAACGGAAAAAGCGACGGGATGAGCTCTGCGGCACAGAAATAAAGCCCCGTAAGCACCCCCTCCGCGCATTCCTGTCCGTAGATCAAAAAGCATCCCGCGAGCATAATCGCCGACAGTGCTTTTGCCGCAGTCGAAAGTCTGTATTTTAAAGCATTCATTATTTTTTCTCACCGCTAATATATATTAAAACGATGACAGATTAATTACACCGGGGTGAGTGAATGAAAAACAGAAAACCGCGCTCCGCGTTTCCCGGGCTTTCGCTTGAGCTTTCAGGCCGTATGCCGATAATAGAGTTTACCGGTAACAGACGTGTTTTGATCGAGGGCTCAACAGGAGTGCTCCGATACGAAAGCGAGGTTGTGAGTATAAACACACGTTCAATGACGGTGACCTTCAACGGCCGCGGACTGACCTTAAAGTCAATATCGCCGACTGCGGTTATCATCGACGGTATTATTACAGATACCAGGTTTGAAAGCTAGGTGATAATATGTTGTTGAAGCTTATAAGGTGGGCGAGAGGCTATGTTGAGTTTTTCGTAAGCGGAGGTTTTCCTGAAAGATTCATTAATCTTTTGAACCACAGGGGAATTATTTACTGGGATTTTGTTCCCTCTAAAGACGGCTTTACAGGAACGATGACCGTTCGTGATTATCGCAACATCAGACAGATAGCCCGAAAATCCGGAGTTAGGCTTAGAGTTCGCAAAAAAAACGGATTATTATTCCAAATCAGAAAATACAAACGCCGTAAAGGATTGCTCGCAGGTGTTCTTGCGGCAATTACTCTCATTGCTTTTCTCAATCAGTTTGTGTGGACAATAGAGCTCAACGGAGCCTCCGCAATCAACGAGCTCGAGCTTAGAGCCGCATTGAGCGAAAACGGACTTGACATCGGCTCGCCTAAGGCGGACTTGAACACGGGCGAGATCAAGCGAGGCCTCCAGCTAAGAATCCCGGGAATAAGCTGGAGCTCGGTGAATTTGATCGAATCCGACGCAGAGGTTGAGCTAAAGGAAGGTGTTACGGTTAAAAAGAAAAAGAATTCTGATAAACCGGCGAATATCAAAGCCGCCTGTGACGGGGTAATAACAAAAACAAACGTCCGCAGGGGTGTCCTCAGTGTAAAAAAAGGTTCCGCTGTAACGCGCAATCAACTTCTTGTAAGCTCGGTTACGCAGGATAGCGACGGGAAAATAAATTTTGTGCGCTCAAAAGCTGAGATATTTGCTGACGTGATCGAAAAGGATGAAATCAATATTCCAAATTCGAATTATAATATAATTCCCGATGAGAATTATTATGAGAAAAGCCGGCTGGAGTTTCTGACTCTTTCTCTGCCGCTTAGAATGTCCGACGAGTCCGGCGAGGGCGTTAGGAATTACTATACCTACAAGCTTTGTGTAAACTCCCGGCTCCTTCCTCTGGGAGAGAGTATAGAGCGGGTATATCCCCTGAAAGCCGTCAGGCAAAAGCTGAATCCGGCGCTCAGACGCGAATCACTTAAAAACCGTATGGGATTAAACGAATGCTTCAATCACGGCGACTGCAAAATAAAAACCCGTCAAAAAGCTTTTAAAAACGACAGATTGGAAGTGAACTATACTCTGAATAAAAATATAGCTGTTATTCAGCCGATCGAGGTTAGATGAAAGTAATCCCTCTTTTCAAATCCCCAATAATATGTTAAAATAGATTATCCTAAAGAAAAGAGGGATGCTTTATGAATATACTATGCATAGGGGACGTCGTCGGAAAAAGCGGCTGCGAGTTTTTGCGCTCAAGGCTCCCGTCGCTGAAAAAGCTTAAGGGCATAGACCTTGTCATTTGTAACGGCGAGAATTCATCCGACGGAAACGGCATTACCCCGACCTCAGCGCGTTTTATTTTTGACAGCGGCGTCGACGTTATCACCTTGGGCAACCACGCCTTTCGCCGCCGCGAGGTTTATGAGTATCTCGATACTACGCCGTACATAATCCGTCCCGCAAATTTCCCCGACCGCTCAACTCCGGGAGTCGGAATGTGTACTGTCGATATGGGAAGATTACAGGTCACTGTGATAAACCTGATGGGAAATATGTTTATGGACAGCATTCTTGATAATCCCTTCGATAAGGCGGACGAGCTTTTAAAGAAAACCGACAGCCGTATCACTGTAATTGATTTTCACGCCGAAACGACCTCAGAGAAGCTCTCGCTTGCTCATTATCTCGACGGCAGAGCGTCGGTGCTCTTCGGAACTCATACTCATGTTCAGACCTCGGACGAGCATATATTCCCAAAAGGCCTCGGATATATTACCGACCTTGGAATGACGGGTCCCAAAAACTCTGTGCTCGGCGTTGACCCGAAAATCACGATAGAAAAATTCCGCTCACATATGCCGGTTCGTTTTGATTTGTTAAAGGGAGAATGCAAGCTCGAGTGCGCCGTATTTTCAGTTGACGAACAAAGCGGAAAATGCAAGTCCTGTGAAAGAATCAGAATTGTTTGAGATTTGTGTAAAATAACACTTGCAAAATCAGAATTTTATTAGTATAATAAAGCTGTATGATTATACCAAGGATGAGGAAGTGCTATCTCTATGATTAACGGACTTGATTTAAAGCAGGCGGTAATCTCTGGCTCAAACAATATCTGTTCTATGAAGCTTAAGATTAACGACCTTAATATCTTCCCGGTTCCTGACGGCGATACCGGTACAAATATGTCTATGACTACCACTGCGGCAGTTAACGCCCTCAAGGACGTTGACAGCGAGAACGCAGGCGAGGTTGCTAAGGCTGTAGCTTCCGCAATGCTTCGCGGAGCCAGAGGTAACTCCGGAGTTATTCTTTCCCTTATCTTCCGCGGCTTTTCGCAGGGACTTAAGGATAAGGATGAGGTTGACGGCAGAGATCTCGTAGAGGCTCTCGGCATCGGCGTTGACGAGGCTTACAAGGCAGTAATGAAGCCCACCGAGGGCACTATCCTCACCGTAGCCAGAGTCGGCTATGAGGGAGGACTCAAGGCGCTTTCGCGTATTGAGAGCGTTCCGGAGGTATGGCAGGCTGTTTGTGATTCCGCGTACAACGCTCTCCAGCAGACCCCCGAGCTGCTTCCCGTGCTCAAGAAGGCCGGAGTAGTCGACGCAGGCGGCCAGGGACTCCTCACGATTTTTGAGGGAATGCTTACATACTTCCGCGACGGCGAGGTGGTTGAGTACTTTGAGAACAATTCTCAGGAGGAGCTCGATTCCTTCAAGAGCACCGTTGCCGAGTTTGACGAGGTGATCAACTTCACTTACTGTACAGAGTTTATCGTAGGCCGCGACGCTGAGATCGCTACAGAGCCCAACGAGCTGAGAATGTTCCTCGAGACAATAGGCGACTGTGTCGTAGTTGTTAACGACGACGATATAATAAAGGTTCACGTTCACACCGAGCAGCCCGGCGATGCTCTCAAGA
>CACYDK010000028.1 GCA_902773155.1 uncultured Ruminococcus sp. | reverse complement strand
TACTGCATTATTCCGTACTCAAGGGGAAGAGTTCGCAGTAAAAAACCCGAAACACTGAAAAACGAGCTGGTTAGGCTCGCAAAAAACGGTTATAAGGAGATAGTGCTGGTTGGTATCAACCTTTCGGAATACGGCCACGGCGATGATTTTAACCTTGCCGACGCTGTTGATATAGCCTGTTCGATAGAGGAGATAGAGCGCGTACGTCTCGGTTCATTTGAGCCCGAGTTGATGTACGACGAGCTCATAAAACGCTTTTGCGCACAGCCAAAATTCTGTCCGCAGTTTCATCTTTCACTTCAAAGCGGATCCGACGCGACGTTAAAGCGTATGCGCCGTCAGTATGACAAGGCCGAATATATGCGAATAGTAAACGACCTGCGCGCTCATTTTGAAAACTGTTCGATTACTACGGACGTTATGGTAGGCTTTGCAGGCGAGGACGAGGACGAGTTTTCGGAAAGCCTCAGCTTTGTTGAATCTGTCGGCTTCTCACGGATCCATGTTTTTCCGTATTCCAGAAGAGCCGGCACTATCGCCGATAAGTTTGATAATCAGGTTGACAGCAAAACAAAGGATATCAGAACAAAGCAAATGCTCAAGGTCGCTGAAAACAGCCGAAAAGCATTTTTGTCCTCACAACTGGGCAGAAAAGAAGCCGTCCTTGTTGAACGGCTTCGAGGAGATTATTATGAGGGCTATACCCCAAATTATACTCTTGTCCATATTTATTCCGATAAGGAGCTCACAGGAAAAATCGTCGATGTCAGGTTAGTATCTTATGAGGACGATTACTGTGTGGGTGAATTAGTCCATTATACTGATTAGATTTGCAACTTCTCTTGATGCTTTTTCGCTCACAAGATTGGCGTAACTGTAGAACATAAATCCCTTTACTCCTCGTTTTCTTGCTTTTATGATTTCGGTTTGAAGTATTTTGTCATTTTTGTTCCAGGTTCCGTCGTCACTTTCCGTTCCGGTTTTATATCCTGCTATACCAACGAATAGCTTTACATTATCGTTGATTTTAAGCTTCAGCCATTTGTTCAGAGCTTCTTCAAAACCAAGCGCCGGATTATCAAGACTCCAGTAAAGCTGTGGACATATGTAATCCACATATCCTTTTTGAGTACACCAGCTTCTTACATCAGCGTACAGTTCATCGTTGTTTTCAAGATTTCCCTGCGGAGAAATCCCGAAAACCGCATTGCTTTTTTTCTTGTGTACTATTTTATAGCATTCGGCTACAAGTATGTTTACGTTTGTTTTTCTCCACTCGCTCAGTGACAGTCCGTTTTCTCTGCCTGCCTCGTCTGTATACTGCGCAAACTCGGCAGAGTCAAAATCTTCATCTTGGGTTGGATAAAAGTAATCGTCAAATTGAATTCCGTCAACGTCGTAATTACTCACTATTTCGTTTACACCTTTTTCAATTAGATTCCTTACCTCAGGCAAAGCAGGGTTGTAATATATTCCGTCTCCTATAGTTTTTCCCAGCGTCCGGTCTTTTTTGTACGGATTGTCTGATGAGAGCCTTAGTGTATTTGTACTGCGCACTCTGTAAGGATTGATCCACGCGTGGATCTGCATCCCTGTTTTACGACAGTAGGAACACATGTATTTCAGCGGATCATATCCAGGATCTTTTCCCTGAACTCCTGTAAGAATATGGGAATAGGGGAAATACTTAGATTTATAAAGCGCGTCTGAAAAAGGCCTGACCTGAACTACCAGGGCATTGAATTTCTTTTTCTTAGCGTTGTCGGCTATATTGTTGAACTTTTTCTTGAATGCGGAGTAAGTCATATCGGTATCTGTCATATTCAAGTCCATATACGTGACCCATACCGCTCTTAATTCCTTTGTGGAATTATTATTATGTTTTATATGGTTATGATTTTTGTTCCCTGAAAACGCCACGATAGCGCAAAGCGCCGCAAACGATATTATCAGCGGAAGCTTTTTTGTTATATTCATCTTTTCATCTCCGAGGTGCTTTATGAAGCCTGTTTTTATTCTTTTTATATATTTGGCGGTTATCAGCTTGATTGCCGTCATTATTACGTTAAGCGATAAGCAAAGAGCCAAAAAGGGCAAATGGCGAATCAAGGAGAGTACTCTTTTGATCGTTTCAGCCCTTGGCGGTTCTGTTGCGATGTACATTACAATGCAGCTTATAAGGCATAAAACCCAAAAGCTTAAGTTTATGCTTGGCATTCCTCTGATGGCTCTTTTGCAAGCTGCTTTATTCATTCTGGCGGTAATATATGTTTTCTAAAACACTTATCTTTGATGTTCCCGTGGAATTTGACGGCTCGTCCGCAAAAAACTTTCTTAAAAGGTATTGTCGCCTTTCAACGCGTATGATAACACGTCTAAAGCGAGAAAAAGACGGAATTTT
>CACYDK010000027.1 GCA_902773155.1 uncultured Ruminococcus sp. | reverse complement strand
TGGTACGGCAGCCGGGAAAGATGGTATTGAATAAACGAAAATCCTGCCAGCTTACGTGGCAGGATTTTCTTTTTGGCTCCCCCAACTGGGCTCGAACCAGTGACATCATGATTAACAGTCATGCGCTCTACCGACTGAGCTATGGAGGAATATACGCCGGATTCGTTTTCCGACTTTGATAGTATAACACATCGCTTTCGAAATATCAAGCCGTTTTCGAAAAATATTTTATTATTTTTATGAGCGCAGCGTATCGGTACGGTTCTTGTTATAAACAAACATCACAAAGGCCATAACGACAATAGTGACGTAGCCGATCACGGAGAAAATATCGGGGATGTCGCCAAACACAAAAAGCCCGAGCATTGAAGCGAAAATAATCTGGCTGTAGTCGTAGATCGAGATCTCACGCGCGGGCGCGAAGGTATAGGCGGCGGTGATCGAAAACTGTCCTCCGGCGGCCGCAAGCCCCGCGAGGATAAGAGTCAAAAGCTGAAGGAGGCTCGGAAGCTTGAAATCAAATATCATAAACGGGATCATCGCAAGACAGCTGAAGCCCGAGAAGAACAGCACTATAAAGCTTCCTCTCTCTCCTCTTCGACCCAGAGCGCGGACCATCGAGTAGGCGGCTCCGGCGGCTATTCCACCGCAAAGGCCGCACAGCGACGGAAAAAGCTCAGCGTTGTGGAAGCTCGGCTTGACCACGAACATCGCGCCGACAAACGCGCCGGCGAGTATCGCTACCTGCGGCACAGTCAGGCGTTCCTTAAGGAAAATCAGCGAGAAAACTATCGCGAAAAACGGCGACATCTTGTTGAGGATCGAGGCGTCTCCGAGAGCAAGGTGATCGACGGCGTAGAAATTCCCGAGTATCCCGATGGTTCCTGCGAGCGCGCGCCCGATCAGAAGCGGTAGATTACTGCGCTTAAAGCTGAATCCCTCCCGGTTTTTCAAAAGAATGATCAGCGCGAATATGAAGGCGATAAAATTGCGGAAAAAGCCCTTCTCCGCGGTAGGCAAATCGCCCGAAAGCCTCACGAACGTGCTCATGAGCGCAAAGCAAAGCGCGGAGATGATGATCAGGATTATTCCCTTTTACTTGTTGTTCTTCATATTTTCACTTCCGTTTTATGACATCACACAAAACAGCCGAAAGAATAATCTAACGGCTGTCTCGGATTTCTGCACATCACGCCCACGGGTCGGCGGATCTCGGAGTTCGTATACCCACCAGTATCATCTGCTCCTCAAGATACCACTTGCCCTCTGAAGGCTTTTTCCTGAGCTTTATCTGGCGCGGCATATCTGCTCCGCCGCTTTTCAGGTAGAGAGTGGCGTGGGTATCGTCGGGATAGGAGTAGGGGTTTGAGCTTACCGTAACGCGAAACGGCTCGTTCGGGGTGTAGTCGTTTTCGGGGACCGCGCCCTCAAAGTATGAAAACGGAACTACCTTTGTATCGCGGAAGCGGTCGTTGAGAAAGCTGATCTCGTAGGGAGAAAGCGGCGCGGGGCCTTTCAAAAAGTTCAGCATTTCCTTTCCTATTTCGGGAGCCGCGGCGTAGGCGCAAAGCGCGCAGACCGTCAGAGCGGCGGCCTTAAAGGGCGTATCGAGGGAAGCCTCGGGCAATGCCTTGAGCTCCGAAAGACTCTCGGGAAGCGCCGCAAAGCTAAAGGTCTGGCTCTCGCCCGAGCCGGAAGCCGCGGAGCTTGCCGCCTTCCTCAAATTATCGAAAATACCCATCGTTATTCCTCCTTTTCAGGTTTATTATTATTTCCGTGCTGTTTGTTTTATTCAGCGGATATCAACATAATATTAGCATTATTGATGTAATTTGTAAACCTTTTTTAAAAATATGTCTCCACCAGCTTGGGCGAATCCTGCGGCGAATAGAGAAAGCGGTCGATATGTCCTTCGGTTATATAATAATCCGGCGCTTGGGGGCTGTAGCTGTAGCCGAAGGTGTCGATAATAATGAGCTTGATCTTCATTTTGCGCGGGATCACGCTCTTTATGTAAACGCTGGCTCTCATTCCTTTCGCGGCGTCGGGATGAGTTTCCGCCAGCCCGGCGAGATTCGGCGCAAGCTCAACGAAGGCGCCGTAGCTCTCTACGCTCCTTATAATTCCGGTAACGGTCTCTCCGGGCGAAAAACGGGCGGCGTTCTCCTCCCATGTTCCGAGAAGCTCCTTGTGACTAAGCGAGATCCGGCCGCTCTCGGTCGATTTTACTACGGCCTTGATGCTCATTCCCACGCTGAAGCGTTCGCGCGGGTGTTCGATCCGCGATACCGAGATCGCGTCGATAGGCATGAGCGCGCTTACCCCGCAACCGATATCGGCGAAAATCCCGAAGGTTTCTATGTGACTCACGCAGGCGTCGATCACGTCGCCCGGGATCAGCTTATCAATGTACTCCTCGCGGCATCTTCGCTGAGCCTTTTCGCGCGATAAAACGACCAGAGGTTCGCCGTTGTCATCGAGTGTAAAGTCGGTAACGACAAAGCATACCGGCCGGTTGACCCTTGAGATAACGGCAATGTCGCGGACTCTTCCCTCTCTTATCCCGATCGCGCCCTCCTCGCGCGGGATTATTGCCTTGAGCTCTCCCAGCGTTAGCCTCAAATTATGAGCGCGGTCGCAAAGCTGCGCTCTGGCCTCTAATATCTTTCCGCTGCGCATAGCTTCCCTAAGCCGTTCCGGGCTGTTTATATAAGCTTGGTTTTCCTCTGTATTGATCAGATTACCCTCAGGTAAAAAACAGGGCATACTATCTCTCCTTTTATTCGGCGTCCCGGTACGGGTGCCGCCTTTACGTCTTTTTCATAATATGCGCCCTTATTTGGGTTTATTACTATTGCTTTTTTCGGCCGTTTGTAATAGAATGAATTCGAGCAATTTATTTGAAAGAAGGATACAATATGCTAAAAAGAATGATATCAATCGTTATGATAGCAGCGCTCGCGAGCTTTTCCGCGATTTCGCTTTCCTCCTGCGGCGAGGAAAACAAAACAGAAACTCCGGCTGCGACCGAAGCTACGGAGGCTTCAACGGAGGCTTCGACAGAGGCACCGACAAAGGCCGAAAAAACTGTTTCAGCCGATTTAAAGCCCACAAAGGGAAAGGTCAAGAACACCTCGCCCGGCTACGATGTGCTCAAGGATATGAAGCTCGACCTGTCTATGCTCGACGTAAGCCCCAAGGTAAACTACGCCGAGGGCGAAAAGTTTGGTTTCCAGCTTAAAAAGCCGAAGAAGGGCTCACAGATCGCAGTAATTCATACCGACAAGGGCGACATCACTCTCCGCTTCTTCCCTGAATACGCGCCCAACACCGTCAAAAACTTTATCGAGCTCGCCAAGGCAGGAAAATACGACGGCGTGCTCTTCCACAGAGTTATGGACAACTTTATGATCCAGACCGGAGATTACGAGAACAATAACGGTACAGGCGGCACCTCGATCTACGGCGAGGCCTTTGAGGATGAATTCTGCGACAAGCTCGTTAATATCCGAGGCTCGGTCGCGATGGCAAACAGCGGTAAGGATACAAATGGCAGCCAGTTCTTTATAAATCAGTGCCCCGCCGACGAATACAACGAGAAGGGTACCTTCTCGACCTACGAAAGCTACTGGGAAAGCCTTAAATCTCAGCTTGAGCAGTACAAGGACGACCCCTCCGCGATTGCCAACGTAGGCCAGTACGGGACAAGAGCCTTCGTTACCGAGGCTGTTCCCAAGAAGCTTAAGACTCTCTATAAGGAAAACGGCGGAAATCCGTGGCTTGACGGCGCGTACAACGCCATAGACTGCGGCCACACCGTGTTTGCGCAGGTCATCGAAGGTATGGACGTCGTGGATAAAATAGCCTCGGCGAAGGTCGATTCCTCAAGCAAACCCACTAAAGACATAACCATTAAAAGCATCGATATTAAAAAATACTAAGGAGCAGTTATGAGCAAGCCGATTATCGCCTTAATGTACGACTTCGATAAAACGCTGTGCACAAAGGATATGCAGAACTACCGCTTTATCCCGAGTCTCGGACTCGAGGTGAGCGAGTTCTGGGACTATACAAACGATATCCAGGCCAGAGAGAAAATGGACTCTATCCTCGCCTATATGTATGCCGCCATAAAGCTTTCGCGCGAGCGCAATATACCGCTTATGCGCGAGGGCTTGGAGGAAAACGGAAAGGGGATCGAGTTTTTCCCCGGAGTCGAGGACTGGTTTAAAAGGATCAACGAGTTCGGCCGTGGGCTCGGCGTTGAGATCGAGCACTATGTAATATCCTCGGGAATGAAGGAAATCATCGACGGTACCGTGATCAGCGGCGAGTTCAAGAATATCTTCGCGAGCGAATACCTGTATGACGAGAACGGAAACGCCGTCTGGCCGAAAACCTCGGTAAACTACACCAACAAAACCCAGTTTGTCTACCGCATAAACAAGGGCGTGCTCGACGTCAGCAATGACATCGACCTAAACCGCAGTATGCCCGACGACAGCAAGCGCATTCCGTTTCAGAATATGATCTACATCGGCGACGGACTCTCGGACGTTCCGTGTATGAAGATGATGAAGAGCTACGGCGGCAAGGCCATCGCGGTCTATCAGCAGCTCGACGAAAAGGTGAAGGAGCTTCTCAGAAAGGACAGAGTGGATTATATCTATCCGGCAGACTACCGCGAAAACAAGGGACTCGACCTCACGGTAAAGAACATCATCCGCAATATGGCGATCTCCGACAAGCTCTACGAGGAATACTCCTCTCAGCTGAAAAGCATTTTATAAATCAAATAAACGCCGGCTCTTCCCAATCGGGTTGAGCCGGCGTTTTGTCGCGTTTATTCGGGTATGGTTTCGATGTTTGGATCGAACGAAGGCATAAGCTTCAGCTTAAAGAGGTTTATGCGGTGCATACGGTCGATTTTGGCCTTTTTGTCGAGATCCTCGATCTCGCCTGAGCGTATGTATCGGTCAAGCTCGGCATAGGTGAAGCCGAGGTTATCCTCGTCGGTTTTTCCGCACAGGCCGTCTATCGGAACCTTGTCGACCAATACCGGGGGGAGCCCCAGGATCCGGCCGATTTGCTTGACCTCGTCGACGGTCAGATGGGAGCAGGGGCTGAAATCGCCGGCGGCGTCGCCGTAGCGGGTCGAGTAGCCTACCCAGTCCTCGGAGAGGTTACAGGTGTTCGCGACGCGGCCGTTGTGACTCTGAGACACCGCGTAGAGCGTCGACATACGGATTCTGGGAGGGAGGTTTACGCGGCTCTGCTGCGAAAGCTCAAAGGGAACCGCATTGGTAAGTCCCTCAACCGCGTCCTTGATGTTTACGACATAGTGTTTTATTCCGAGGTGGTTTACCAAAAGCTCGGCCATATCTATATCGTGCTGTTCGCCGCAGGGCATAAGAACTCCTATGACCCTGTCGCGGCCGAGAGCCTCGACGCAGAGAGCGGCAACTACCGAGCTGTCCTTGCCGCCGGAGATCCCTACAACGGCGTTACAGTCCTTTCCGTTTTTCTCAAAAAAATCGCGTATCCACTGTACACATTCATTTTTTACTTTTTCAGCGTTGAACATAATTGTCATAGCCTTTCCGCCCACAGGTTTTATCGCGTCCCGGCCGTGAGCGAGCGGGGAACGAAGTGAAATAGCATTATTTATTATCGGCCGTTGTCTTGAGAGCCTCGATCGCCTCGGCAGGGTTTTCTGCCTTGAACACGGCCGTTCCCGCCACCGCGATATCAACTCCGGCCTCGGCGCAGGCGGCGATATTTGCCGCGCCTATTCCGCCGTCGGCCTCGATCTCGGTTTTAAGTCCGCGCCGGGAGATCTCGTCCCTTATCGCGCTGATTTTCGGAAGCATATCGGCCATAAAGCTCTGGCCTCCAAAACCGGGCTCAACCGTCATAACGAGCACCCACTCGAGCCGGTCGAGATACGGGAAAACAGCCTCGGCCGGGGTTTTCGGCTTAAGCACGAGTCCGGCCTTAACGCCGCGGCTGTGGATCTTATCGATCGTGGAAACTATGTCGCTGTCGCACTCGACGTGAAAGGTGATTATATCCGCTCCGGCGTCGCAAAAATCGTCGATGTATCTGAGCGGCTCGCTTATCATCAAATGAACGTCGAAGGGCTTTTTCGTATATTTTCTGACGTGCTTCAACACAGGCGCGCCGAAGGTTATATTCGGCACAAAGTGGCCGTCCATAACATCGAGGTGCATATAGTCCGCACCGGCCTTGTCCATTCGTGTTATCTCTTCTCCGAAGCGCGAAAAATCGCAGGAGAGCAGTGACGGCGCAATTTTCATAATTTCCATAGCCTTTCCCCCACAAATAGTTTTATTGTTTTTTTACAGCCTTACCGTGGGCGAATAAGGCGAAATAGAAAAGTTGAATTAGTGGTTTTACACTGCAAGTCCTTACGGCTTTTGTATAAGCGGCGCGATTATCGCGGCCAGAGCCCAGAACAAGCTGTAGATGGTGATCTGAATGGTTCCCAATACGGCGTTAGCTCCGTAGAGCGCAAGCGCGGAGACAAGCAGAAGTCCAAGCACCAGCGATATCAGCTGGATCACTATGGCGAGCGAGATGTTTCCCTTTAATCTCACGCAGCCCGCGACTCCTCTGACCATCGAGGCGATGCTTCCGCGGGTTCCGAGATAGGCTCGCGACTTCTCCTCGACCTGCGACTGAGCCTCCTTGCAGACGTTTCCGAGTCCTGTCGGGAGGATCTTTACGCTTCTGTAAAACAGTCCGAAATCCTCGCAAACGCGCTCGGCGGTAACGTTACAGTCGGTGGTTCTTATAAGGTAACAGAGGCCGTCGCTCTCGCCCTTATGGAGAGACTCCATAAGCTCCTTGTCGGGAGTGTAGGTCGTTACGAACATTGAGATAAGCTCGTTGCCCTCGGCCAGATATGTGATCTGGCGGCCTTCGATATGATACTTCTCCTCGTAGTCCTCGGATGGTGTTTCGATATTGTACTTGTGCATGAGGGTGCGGTTTCCGACGAGTATCCTCTCGCCGCCTACACGGCCGACAAGACCCATCATATCCTCATAAAGCACGCTTTCAACCTCGGGAAGAGCGTGGGAGGAATCGCGGTTGAGCATGCGCTGGTTAAACACATTGAACATCGGGCTTTTGGCTTCCTTTAAAATCGAAGCCGCGGCGAGAACGCTCTCGTCTGTGCGGTGATTCGCGAAGGTTTTTATTCCGTCGAGCCTTACCGAGCCCTCGGGATAGAGGTCGGCGGCGTCGATCATAACCGCGTTGCTGTCGCAGAATTGCTTTACCGACGGATATCCGGCGACCATAGCTCCCTTTTTGTTGAGCTTTTTACACATCATCCTCATCGGCAGATTAACCGCGAGCA
>CACYDK010000026.1 GCA_902773155.1 uncultured Ruminococcus sp. | reverse complement strand
TGCGCCGGAGCTACGCCCTCGGCCGAGGAATTGAGCTTTACCTTTACCTTTCCGGCTACAAGATCGTTCTCAACGACTATTCCCTTTCCCTCCGGGGTGTTTACCAAAGCTCCGAGCTTTGGAGCGTGCTTGATAAGATCGACGTAAGCGTCCTGCTCGTATTTAAGACAGCACATCAGACGTCCGCAGGTTCCGCTGATTTTTACAGGAGAAAGCGATAGCCCCTGATCCTTCGCCATCTTGATCGAAACCGGCTGAAAATCGCCCATAAAGCTGTGACAGCAGAACGGACGTCCGCAGATTCCCAGTCCGCCGAGCATCTTGGCCTCGTCGCGGACTCCTATCTGGCGAAGCTCTATCCTTGTGCGGAAAACGCTCGCCAAGTCCTTTACAAGAGCACGGAAATCGACCCTTCCGTCGGCGGTAAAGTAAAACAGTATCTTGTTGTTGTCAAAGGTATATTCGACGTCGACGAGATTCATTTCGATATTGTGCTCGGCGATTTTTTTCTCGCATATTTTAAAGGCCTCTTTCTCGCGCTTTTTGTTCTCGGCGATATGAGCGATATCGTTATCGTTCGCCTTTCTGATCATTGGCTTTAGGGGATGAAGGATCTCGCTGTCGTCGACCTCCTTGTTGCCCAGAGCGACGTAGCCGCACTCGACTCCTCGGGCGGTCTCTACTATAACCATTTCGCCGGTCTCGAGCTTCTCGCCCTTTGGGTCGAAATAATAAATTTTTCCTACATCCTTAAATCTTACTCCGATTACCTCTGCCATAGAGTCCTCCTGTACTGAGAGCAAAGCCACGCGGAAACGAGCTTTAGCCCAACGTTTTGTTTTATCTTCAACTTAGCGTTGCGAGTTATTTCAATAAGTCTTAAGTACTGCGCCTTTCTAAGCCTGAGACTGAGCTTTTCGGCGGTATCCGGATCGAGCTTTGGCTCGCCTCCGACGCAGAGCACAAGTCCGTCGCGAAGAATGCTCTCGACGGCGTCGAGGGCTTCAAGCGCTTTGTCCCTGTCAGAAAGCCGATAGGTCGTTTTCAGCAAATCCATCTCCGAGAGAGAGATTATATTGAGCGCTATATCCCGGGCTAAGCTCAGGCTCTCCTCCAAGAAGCCCGCTTCGCTTTCGAGAGTAAAAACCGTACTTCGGGAGCGGATGGTCTGCAAAAGCGAACGGTCGTCCTCGCAGGTCATTATAAACAATACATCCTGCGGAGGCTCCTCAAGGGTTTTCAGGAAAACGTTCTGGGAGATCTCGGAAAATTTTCGGTCGCACTCCTCAAGGATATAAACCTTTCGCCCGGCCTGATTTGGCTTTACGTAGGCGTCACGGATAATAGCTGAAAGCTCCTCGCGGTTATATATCCCGGTTTTTCCGGAGCCCTTGGCGTAGTAAATATCACTGTGCTCTTTTTTTTGAGCGTTCAGACAGTTTTTGCACCGGCCGCAGGGTCTCTCGGACGAGGAGCATACCGCCCACATCGAAAGGTGAAGCGCGAGCGCGCCGCGCTCAGCGGGAGCTCCGCCGGTGATGATCAAGGCGTGAGGCATACGGTTTGACTCATCCAGCGCACAGAGCGAGCTTTTCAGTTCAGCGTTGCCCTTTATATCCGGAATAATCATGACCTCACCTCCGTATCCTGTTCATTATATCATAAGCAGGCTTTAAATGCTATAGTTTTTTTAACTTTGTTATTTGGGAACGCGCAGAAAATTAACAAGCATACTCCCGTTTTCATCGAGCTCTACAACAGCGCAGACGGGGCTGTAGGTCGAGCAGCTTCCGGGATTTATCATACGAACCCCATTGATCGTCTCGTCGGCCTGGATGTGGGTATGGCCGTAAAACACTAAATCGACGCCATCCTCCTGGCATTTGCGTGCCAGATGCTCACGGCCGTATTTTACCCCAAAGAGGTGGCCGTGGGTTATCATGATCTTTTTTCCGCATAGCTCGATTGTCTCTATATCGTTAAAACGGTGCATAAAATCGCAGTTTCCGTTTACGCAGATGACCTGAGCGACGGGGACGTTTTCTACGAGCCAGTCGGCCTCGCCCCTTACGGCGTCGCCGCAATGAACGACAAGGTCGGCGTTTCTGCCGTATTTGCTTACGGCCGACATAACGCCCCTGAGATTTCCGTGGGAATCCGACAGCAACAGAATTTTCATAAAAATCGCCACAGCCTTTCTGCCCGCAAAAGCTTTTTCTCTCCTTATCGCGGGCTGATAAGGAACAGGTTATATAAGACCACGCACTATTTAGTCCAAATCCTTCATATTTTCGGACGTACGGCATAATATGTACTGAGGTGGTAAAATGAACAACAACGATATTCAAGGCCTTTTGCAGGGCTTCATAAATAAAAACGGACTAAAGTCGTCGGAAAATGACGCTAAAAACCGCAAGCAGGCCGAAAAGCTTCTTAACAGTCTTAACAGCAGTCAGGCCGAAAAGCTGAAAAGCGTGCTGAGCGATCCTAAAAAATCCGAGCAGATACTCAATTCAGCCGCGGCCAAATCTCTTTTTAAAAGACTGAATAATGGATAATTTTCAGGACAAAATCGCCGAAATCATGTCCGACCCCGAGGCGATGAAGGAGATACGTAGCCTCGGGAAAATGCTCGGGCTCGGCGGTAATGATCCGGAGCCGGAGCCAAAGCCCGCTCCCCCGGCAAATCCCCTGAATATGTTTCCGCCGGAAACTCTCGGAAAGCTCACCGCGCTGATGCCGATCATCTCGGGAGCGAGCCAAGAGGACGACAGCACGCGACTTCTGGCGGCGCTTAGGCCGTTTTTGAGCGAGGAAAGAAAAAAGAAGCTCGAGACGGCCAAAAAAATGCTGATTGTGATGAAGCTTTTGCCGCTGCTGAAAAACGGCGGATTATTCGATTTGTTCTGAGGTGAGTCTATGCCGGATATTGATCCCTTCGCCAGAGAAGCCCTGAGACGCGCGGCTCAAATGAACCGCCGCACTAAAGCTCCGGAGGCTCCAAAGCCGGAGCCCTTGAAGGAAGCTGTGCCGGAGGAGCCTCACAAAACGCGCGAAAGCCAATCTCATCAGCCGACAACTCATCCGCCGGAGCCGGAGCACACCTCGGCCGACGGCGTACTCGGCGCGCTTTTTAAGGACAAGGACTCCAGCATAATCCTGCTCCTCATTGTCCTGCTTATGGGCGAGGACAGCAACCCCTCGCTGTTGCTCGCCCTAATGTTTTTACTTATCTAATAATTTACCATATTTTTTAAAAAATGCAAGAGCAAAATTATAGGACAGACAGCCCGCGTAAAACGAGCTGTCTGTCCATTAATGTACGATACTGTCAAGATATGAAGAACTGAGTCCAGTAGAGCGTGCCGCCGCTTTTATAACAACCGACTCCGATTTTTGTGTAGGAGGAGGATAGAATGTTGCGGCGGTGGCCGTCGGAATTCATCCAGCCCTCCATTACTTTTTTCGGAGAGGGATAGCCATAGGCGATATTCTCGCCTGCCGAGCGGTATTTAACTCCAAGCTCCGAGGCGGCTGTAAAACAGGAGCTCCCGTCCGGCCTTGAATGTGAAAAGGACTCTACGATCTCCTTTGCTCTGAGCCTTGCGACCGAGGAAGCGCCGTCGTCTTTGGCGAGCTTTGTTAAGCCTTTTTTCGCTCTTTCCTCGTTGACAAGCTTTATGACCTCGTCCTCATACGATGAGTTGAAGCCTGATTGATCCTTCTTTGCGGAAGGCTTGGGAGTAACAGCAACCGGAGCGTCCTTGCTTTTATCTTCATTACAGCTCCCGTCACGACAGGCTCCGCCGTCCAACCCCAAAAGTCTGTTCAGGTCGCAATTCTCCGTACAGCCGATCAGCTTGTAAAGCATTGATTTTGCGGGACAAGCTGTCGTTTTTTTGCTAAAGGAAGCAATGCGCTTAAGGCTTTTTGACGAAGCCGCACAGGTGAATACAGTTGAGCCGGATATCAGCATAACGGCTGACAGACATATTGAAATAATTTTTGTTAGTTTTTTCATCTCTTTCCTTTCTGCCCTTTTTTCAGCGAATCGCCCGGGCCGGCAAAACGCTTTACACTCTCCCCCTTTCAGAAAATATGATACCGGAGGTCAATAATGGGAAATCCGGTATATTTATGCTACATCTTTTTGGGCGTGGGTTCAACGCACAAATAATGGAAGAAAAGGAAGAATACGGCAGAGGTAAGGATGAAAAAAATCGTCAAATTTCTTTATTATATTTATTATCGGAAAGATTTGTGATACAATAACTCTGTTTTTGTGATTACCACATAAAGAGAGGTCAGCTTATGAAAATCGGTTTTGACAATAATAAATACCTTGAGATGCAGTCGCAGCATATCCGCGACAGAATAGCGAAGTTTGGCGACAAGCTTTACCTCGAGTTCGGCGGTAAGCTTTTTGACGACTATCACGCCTCAAGAGTTCTGCCCGGCTTTAAGCCGGACTCAAAGCTGCAGATGCTTATGCAGCTAAAGGACGAGGCTGAAATAGTAATAGTAATCAACGCCGACGACATCGAGAAAAACAAGGTCAGAGGCGACCTCGGGATCACCTACGACCTCGACGTTTTAAGGCTTATAGACGTGTTCAGAAGCAGAGGACTGCTTGTCAACTCGGTCGTCCTCACAAGATTCGCGGATCAGCCGACGGCGATCAAGTTTGAGGCTCATCTCACCGAAAACGGCATCAACGTTTATCATCACTATACTATCCCCAACTATCCTACGGACGTTGACCTTATAGTAAGCGACGAGGGCTACGGCAAAAACGACTATGTTGAAACCTCTCGCAGGCTTGTTGTTATCACCGCCCCCGGCCCCGGCTCGGGAAAAATGGCTGTGTGTCTTTCTCAGCTCTATCACGAGCATAAGCACGGAGTTCAGGCGGGCTACGCAAAATTCGAGACCTTCCCCATCTGGAACATACCGCTTAAGCACCCGGTAAACGTCGCCTATGAGGCCGCAACGGCTGACCTGAACGACGTAAATATGATCGACCCATTCCATCTTGAGGCTTACGGAAAAACGACCGTAAATTATAACCGCGATATCGAGATTTTCCCGGTGCTCAACACTATGTTCGAGCTTATTTTGGGCGAGTCGCCCTATAAGTCGCCGACTGATATGGGCGTTAATATGGCCGGAAACTGCATAATTGACGACGAAGCCGTAAAGGACGCCGCCAACCAGGAGATCATTCGCCGCTATTACACCGCGCTGGCCGGACAGACCAAGGGCGTAGGAACAGCCGACGAGGCTTACAAAATCGGGCTTCTGATGAAGCAGAGCAAGCTAAGCACCTCGGACAGGCCGGTGATCGAGCCGGCTCTTGAAAAAGCCAGAGAAACCGGCGCTCCGGCAGCCGCTATTCAGCTTTCGGACGGCAAGATCATCACAGGAAAAACCACAAACCTGCTCGGCGCGTGCTCGGCTATGCTTTTGAACGCGCTCAAGTCGCTGGCTCATATTCCGGACGAGGTCGACATTTTGGACGCGGCGGTCATAGAACCGATTCAGAAGCTTAAGGTCGATACCTTCGGCTCAATTAATCCGAGACTTCATACAGACGAGATACTTATCGTTCTGGCAATGTCTGCGGTCACAAATCCGACGGCGAAAATCGCTATGGAGCAGCTTCCGAAGCTCAGAGACACCGACGCTCACGCGACGGTCATACTTTCCGAGACCGACAACCTCACCCTCAAGAAGCTCGGCATCAGGCTTACCACAGAGCCAACATACGAGAACCATAGACTTTTCAGAAAATAAATAATCGGGAAGACAGGCTCCGTCCTGTCTTCCCGTTTCTTTTATGCATTCTATGCGTTAAAAAATACGCCCTTTATAAAAATCTCCAGACCGATTCCGACAAGAATCGCGCCGCCAAGCACGGATGCCTTCCAGCTGAGGCGTGTTCCGGCCTTTCGGCCGATCAGAAGTCCGCCGATACAGATAACAAAGGTCACCACAGCGATAATAAGTCCGCAGACGACAGCCATTGTCAGATCGTACTGTGAGATCGTAAAGCCGACCGAAAGAGCGTCGATCGAGGTAGCGATCCCCTGAACAAGCAGATCCCCTGCCGAGAGGCGCTTATGTTCCTCCCCTACGTCCGTTTTCTTTCTCTCGCGGATGCCCTCGATGAGCATTTTTCCGCCGATGTAAAGCAGAAGTCCGAGCGCTATCCACGGGATAAAGGCCCTAAACGCCGAAAAAGCGTCGGCGATCGTTTTTACGCACAGCCATCCGATCATCGGCATAGCGAACTGGAAAAACGAATAAACTCCGGCCATAATGCTCATACGCTTACGGGACATATCCGGCTCGTGCAGGCCGTTAGCAAGGGAAACCGAAAAGGCGTCCATTGCGAGACCAACGCCCAGAAGCGCGCTGTTCAATAAAAATACAAAACTCATATTATCTCCTAATTGATAAGATAAAGCATAAACATTCTAACAGATTGTATGGCAAAAATCTACTGCTAAAACACTTTTATATGAGAATTTTTCTGATTAATGCCAAAAGGCACAGATCCGAAATTCGAATCTACGCCTTTTGCGCATATTAAGGAGGAACGCCGGTGCGATTATCGCGCCCTTGGTATAAGCAAACCCCCGGCTTAAAAACCGGGGGTAGTTTACTGATTATTTCTTAGTGAAGCTGAAACCCAGCTTTAGACCCAGAGCCGCGATCGCGACAACTCCAAGCATAATTCCCGCAAACGCGAGTATCGGCGAACCGTCGCCCGTTTTCGGAGAAACCGGAGAGTCGTTCTGACTCGGCGTGGGTTTATAGGACGAACTCGAGGATGAGGGATTAACCTCGCCCTCCTTCTCGAAATAAGCGGTGGCAACAACGTCGCTCTTAAGAAGGATCTTCATCGTTGGGTCATACTCAGTGCCATCGAGGACATCAACGGAGCCCTTGATATTCCAGTGAGTAAACTTATAACCCTTCTTTGCCTTCGCGATGATTTCGTAAACCTGACCTTCTTCTGTCTTGTCGAGCTTCTTAAAAGCTATACCGCCCTTTTTAGCGATAACCTCAAGGGTATACTCACTGGGACGTGTTGGACTGTCATTAGTATCAGCAAAAGCAGGCACAATCGAAACAGCGGCGATAAACACCGCAAAGAACACCGCAAAAATCTTTCTCATAAGAAATCGCCATTTCCTTTCTACCCAAAAATATCATATAAAACCGCTGATCGCTCTGCAATGGGTTTACAGAACACAGGCAAAGCCTGCCAAGGAATCAGGGTGCAGATATATCAATAAATCAATACTGTATGTATTGTAACACACAAATACAAAAAAGTAAATAGAAAACTATTTATTAATAACAAAATTTTTGCTATTTTGTTAAACTGCGCAAAATATGGGGCGAAAAGGGGTTGAAAAACCTACATTTTAACTGTATAATTTAAATCAGATTTATGGTTGGGAGTGGTAAAAATGACTATCGCCGAAATGCAAAACGAAATACTGAAGCTAAAAAAGGAAAAGGACATCTGTATCCTCGCTCACAGCTATCAGGCTCGCGAGATACTTGAGGTCGCCGATTTTACCGGTGACAGCTACAAGCTCAGCGTCGACGCGAGCAAGGCCGTCAACAAGAACATTATAATGAGCGGAGTCCGCTTTATGGCCGAGACCTGCAAAATACTCTCGCCGGAGAAGCGTGTGTTTATGCCCAATCCTCACGCAGGCTGCGATATGGCCGACCAGATGGACAGAGAACTCATCTCTCAGGTCAAGAAGGAGTTCCCGGATTACACGGTAGTCGCCTATATCAACACAACTGCCGACCTCAAGACGATCTGCGACGTGTGCGTAACCTCGTCGTCGGCCGTGAAGATCTGCAAAAAGATCGATAACGACAATATACTGTTTATTCCGGATTGCAACCTCGGTGCCTTTGTCGCCAATCAGGTACCCGAAAAGAACTTCAAGCTTCTTTCGGGCGGTTGTCCGATCCACGCCTGCGTAAGCGTCGACGACGTTAAAAAGGCCAAGGAAATGTACCCCGGCGCAAAGCTTCTCGTACATCCCGAATGTAAGCCCGAGGTCGCGGAGCTCGCCGATTATGTCGGCTCGACCTCCGGCATTATGGACTATGCTGTTAATTCTGATGAAAAAGAATTCCTGATCGGAACCGAAATCAGCATAGCGGAGCATTTGCAGTATATGTGTCCCGACAAAACCTTCCACTACCTCACGCTCAAGCTCATCTGTCCCAATATGAAGGCCACAACTCTGGTCGATCTTTACAAC
>CACYDK010000025.1 GCA_902773155.1 uncultured Ruminococcus sp. | reverse complement strand
TCGAGCCCGTTGGGCTAACGATTTTGACCCTCTCAGCGAGGGCGGCACCCCTTTTGTCAGCCTGTGGCTGACATTTCCCCCAGCGGGAGAATTTCCTTTAAAAGGGGTACTAATTGTGCATTGCGCATTTCGAATTGCTAATTGCAAAAAAGGGGTACTAATTGCGAATTACAGAAAAGGGACTTCGCTTAATGCGACAGCCCCTTTACTTTTACGCGTATATTCCGATCTCAAATACCGCCTTGTCAAAATCAACCGGTTGATCGTCCATATCGGTGAGCACCTCGGGGGTATTTGCGAGATAGGTTTCGCCCTCTTTCCTGACCTTGAAGGTGGCCGTCAGGAGCGTGCCGGGCTTTTTGAGGTCGATCCCCGTAATAACCGAGGCGTTGTAGAAAATCTCGCCGTCGACCTCGTTTGCGAAAACGTTCGACGCTGGCGTAACGCCCTCGAATTTTAGATATTCTCCGTTGTACGCCAGCCTTCCCTGGAAGTTTTCGAGAATAACGGGAGACTTTAGATTGAGCGTAACCTTTATTTTGTCGCCGACATAGCAGGTCGTGCCGTTTACTTTGAGCTCCTTACGGCTTTTATGCTTCGGATTTGTTTCGGGGATAACCTCGGGGTAATCCCTCTCCTCCGCCTTTGTCGCGGGCTCGGTTTTCTTCTCCGTTGGTTTTTCGGTCGGAGCGGAGGTAGGCTTTTCCGTCGCTTTTTCCACAGACGTTTCATCCGGCTCCGCAGGCTTGGTTTCCTTTTTGACGGGCTTTGCGGTGGCCTCGGTTTCCTCGGGGTCATAGGGCTTGGTAGGCTTTACCAGAGTCTCGCTCATCGTGGTGTGTTCCGTGTTGTAAAGCTTACTGTTAGACTCGTTGGCGTTTCCTATTATAAGCACGGCTCCGACAGCGATGACCGCGAGCATGAGCACAACGAGCACAGCGAGAGCTATTTTCTCTTTTAAAGTGAATTTTCTTCTTTTCATATTTCATCTTCCTTTTTTAGCTTGCCTTAATATTATATCACAGGAGCTTTTCCATATCAACCTGATAGTTGAAATCTTGCACAAAAAAGCTTCTCTGAATATGGCAAAAATAACAGTAGAAAAGGATTTTTGACTGTGATAGAATTATAAGATAAGGTGTTTTGTTTGAAAATAATATTAGATTGTGAAAGGCGATAAACGTTATGACTATATGCGTTTTTGGCGCTTCGAGCGAAGCGATCGACAAGGAATATATCGAAGCCGGCGAGCGTTTCGGCGAAATGCTCGCACAGCACGGCGACGCGCTGGTTTTCGGCGCGGGAAAATACGGACTTATGGGGGCGCTTGCCCGCGGAGCGGACCGCTCCGGCGGAAGAATAATCGGAGTGATACCGAATTTTTTTGAGGACAAAAACGTAACCTACACCCACTGCGAGCTGATAAAAACCGAGACCATGCGCGAGCGCAAGGCGATTATGGAGGATATCTCGGACGGCTTTGTTATAATGCCGGGCGGAATCGGAACCTTTGAGGAATTCTTCGAGATCCTGACCCTGCGCCAGCTCTCGCGCCATACAAAGCCGATCGCGGTATACAACGTCGGCGGTTACTACGACCCGATGATAAATATGATAAACTCATCTATAGCGGCGGATTTTATGTCGCCGAGCGTAAACAAGCTCTTCAGCGTCAGCTCCGACCCCGACGAAATACTGAACTATATGCACAAATTCGTCCCGTTCAGTTATGATAAGTACGGTGAACGCTGAGCCATACCGCCCGCTCACAGCGCTGCGGTATGATACTGCAAAACGAAAAACTACAGCCGGGTAAGCCCGCTTAACGCGGGTCTACCCGGCCTTTGCATTATACCTTACGCTGCCTTTACTTTTACTTTGCACTTTAAGGTCACGCCGTCGACCTTCGCGGTGATTTTGGCTGAGCCTGCCTTTACGGCCGTAACCTTACCCTTGGAGTTAACCTTTGCGATCTCGGTTTTGGAGGACTTCCACTGAACCGCGCTGTCGGAGCTCTGGCTGACCTTGAGGGTCTTTGTTTTTCCGACCTCTACTGTCGCGCTGGTCGGGGTGATCGTCGGGTCATATACGCTCACCTCGCAATTAAGCTCGATGCCGTTTCTGACAGCGGTTATCGTCGCTGTACCGTAGCTTACGGCGGTAACTGTGCCGTCCTCGGCAACCTTCGCGATCTCCTCGTCGGAGCTTGTCCACACTATTTCAGAGTTTCCGCCCTTGACGCCGAGCACGGCGGTGTTGTCCTTTACGAGCTCGAGCTTTTCGGCGGTGAGTCTCGGGTTCTTTACGTTGATCTTGATTTTCATCTTATGGC
>CACYDK010000024.1 GCA_902773155.1 uncultured Ruminococcus sp. | reverse complement strand
CTTACTCAGCAGGTGGTCGAGGAGGTCAAAAAGTTCTTTCCGCGCAAGGTTTTCAAAACCGTTATCCCGCGCGGCGTAAGACTTTCGGAGGCTCCGTCGTTCGGAATGCCGGTCATATACTACGACAAATCCTGCAAGGGCGCCGCGGCTTACACGGAGCTCGCCCGTGAAATCGTTAATAAGGAGACGTAAGATGGCAAAAAAATTAGGCGGACTCGGAAAGGGACTCGACTCCATTTTCCTCGAGAACGAAACCGAAAACCCCGGCGCGACGGTCACTCTAAAAATCTCTGAGATCGAGCCGAACCGCAACCAGCCCCGGCGCGATTTCGACGAGGATAGCCTTGCGGAGCTTGCGGAAAGCATTAAGGCTCACGGGCTTATTCAGCCAATTCTCGTGCGCCCGATACTCGGCGGCGGCTACCAGATCGTGGCCGGAGAGCGGCGTTACCGCGCGTGTCAGCTTGCCGGGATAACCGAGATTCCCGTGTCGATCCGCGAGCTTACCGAGCGCGAAACCACGGAGCTCGCGCTCATCGAGAATTTACAGCGCGAAAACCTGAACCCCGTCGAGGAGGCTCTCGGCTACAAAAACCTGATGGACGACTACGGCCTGAGTCAGGACGAGGTCGGCAAGGCGGTCGGAAAATCCCGTCCCGCCGTGGCGAACACTCTGAGGCTTTTAAAGCTTCCCGACAGCGTGTGCAAAATGGTGCGCGACGGAAGGCTCAGCGCCGGTCACGCAAGAGCGCTTCTGGCCTTTGAGGATTCGTCTGAAATAGAAAAAATAGCCGAAGAGATAGCCGGAGGCGACTATTCGGTTCGCCGGATCGAGAATATGGCGAAGAAGAGCAAAAAGGAGCAGAAGCCCCGGACTCAGTCAAGAAAACCCGCTTATTACACTATGGTCGAGCAAACTCTCACCGAATACCTCGGAAAAAAGGTCAGGATCTCGCCCATAAAGGGCAAGGGCGGAGTTTTGCAGATAGAATTCTACAGCGACGAGGAGCTCACCGAGCTCGCCTCAAAGCTTGAGGACAAAAACTAACAGCGAAAAACCGCCGCCGCAATAACGGCCGCTTGAACCACAGGAAGGAGAAAACCATGATCGATATCAAATTTTTAAGAGAAAACCCGGATGTTGTAAAGAAGAACATCGAAAATAAATTTCAGCAAAGCAAGCTTCCCCTCGTAGACGAGGTTATCGAGCTCGACAGACAGAGCCGCGAGGCCAAGGGCAAGGCCGACTCTCTGCGCGCGAACCGCAACAAGCTCAGCAAGCAGATCGGCGCGCTCTACGGACAGGGCAAGCGCGACGAGGCCGAGGCTTTAAAGGCTCAGGTTCAGGCTCAGGGCGAGGAGCTTGCCGCTCTCGAGGCTCAGGAGCAGGAGCTTTCCGCTAAAGTAACCGAGATAATGATGACGATCCCGAACATCATCGACCCGTCCGTCCCGATAGGTAAGGACGACAGCGAGAACGTAGAGGTTGAGCGCTTCGGCGAGCCGGTCGTTCCGGAGTTCGAGGTTCCCTACCACACGGACATTATGGAAAAATTCGACGGTATCGACCTTGATTCCGCCCGAAAGGTCGCCGGAAACGGTTTTTATTATCTCATGGGCGACATCGCCCGTCTCCACAGCGCGGTGATCGCTTACGCCCGCGACTTTATGATAAACCGCGGCTTTACCTACTGCGTACCGCCGTTTATGATCCGCTCCAACGTCGTGACCGGCGTAATGAGCTTTGCCGAGATGGACGCTATGATGTACAAGATCGAGGGCGAGGATCTTTACCTTATCGGCACCTCGGAGCACAGTATGATCGGAAAATTCATCGACACGATGATAAACGAGGAGGAGCTCCCGAAAACTCTTACGAGCTACAGCCCCTGCTTCCGCAAGGAAAAGGGCGCGCACGGCATTGAGGAAAGAGGAGTTTACCGCATCCATCAGTTCGAAAAGCAGGAAATGATAGTAGTCTGCAAGCCCGAGGACAGCAAAATGTGGTTTGACAAGCTCTGGCAGAATACCGTTGACCTCTTCCGCAGTATGGATATCCCGGTACGCACCCTTGAGTGTTGCTCCGGAGACCTCGCCGACCTCAAGGTAAGGTCTATAGACGTTGAGGCCTGGAGCCCGAGACAGAAAAAATACTTTGAGGTAGGCTCCTGCTCGAATCTCGGAGACGCTCAGGCGCGCAGACTCAAGATTCGCGTAAAGGGCAAGGACGGAAAATACTTTGCGCACACCCTCAACAACACCGTAGTTGCCCCTCCGAGAATGCTCATTGCCTTCCTCGAGAACAACCTTCAGGCCGACGGTTCGGTAAGGATACCCGAGGCGCTGAGACCTTATATGGGCGGAATGGAGAAAATCGCGGTCAAATGAGGCCGTAAATAAAACAGAAAATTCATAGTCATAATATTATTTATAAAGGAGGATAATCTATGAATTCAGTAAAGAAATTTGTCGCCGAGTTTATCGGCACAATGGTTCTCGTCGTGCTCGGCTGCGGAACTGCTATGCTGGTCGGCTGCGACTCGGCTAACGGCTGCGGTTATATTCTGACCGCGCTGGCCTTCGGCCTTGTTATCGTCGGAATGGCGTATTGCGTGGGCAATATCTCGGGCTGTCACATCAACCCCGCGGTATCGCTCGGCGTGCTTCTCTCCGGCGGAATGGGTATCGGCGACTTTGTCGGTTACATTATTTCGCAGTGCCTCGGCGCCTTTGCCGGAGCCGGCGTTCTCGCCGCGATTTTCGGACTCGGCGGAGTTAAGGATATGACGGCTCCTTCCGCGTCGGTTCTCGGACTCGGCACAAACGGGCTCGCCGGCGTAAACGGCAGCGTTGTAGCCGGACTTATCGTTGAGTGCTTCCTCACCTTCGTATTTGTGCTCACCATCCTCGGCGTGACCTCTAAAAAGGCCGGTCACGGCTCCTTCGGCGGACTCGTTATCGGACTCACGCTCACACTCGTACATATTCTCGGAATCGGCCTCACAGGAACCTCCGTAAACCCCGCCAGAAGCTTTGGCCCCGCGCTCGCCGCTATGATGACCGGAAACGCCGCTCCCATGGGCGTTTTGTGGGTGTTCATCGCCGGACCCTTTGTTGGAGCGATCCTCGCCGCGGTAGTTTACAGAGCTCTCGCCGGCAAAGAGGAAAAGTAATAATCGATGATTTCAGTCGGGCGTACAGGTTCTCTTGCGGGGGAGCCTGTTGCCCGGCTTTTTTTGGTACCCCTTTTTAAAGGGGTGCTTTGTATCGCGAAAAAACTTGTACCCCTTTTTAAAGGGGTCAAAATCGTTAGCCCAACGGGCTCGATTTTGGGGGATTACTTTTCCTTAAGATGAAGTTCATCTGTGAGACCGCTCCGCTACACGATCCCCGCGAATTGGCTCACTATGTTCGCAACAATTCGCACCCCTTTAAAAAGGGGTACTAATTGCGCATTACGAATTGCGAATTGCAGAAAAGGGCTCGATTTTGGGGGATTACTTTTCCTTAAGATGAAGTTCATCTATGAGACCGCTCCGCTACACGATCCCCGCGAATTGGCTCACTATGTTCGCAACAATTCGCATTCTCTAGCGAGAACGGCACCCCTTTTGTCAGCCTGTGGCTGACATTTCCCCCAGCGGGGGAATTTCCTTT
>CACYDK010000023.1 GCA_902773155.1 uncultured Ruminococcus sp. | reverse complement strand
CGGTAGAAGGAACGGACACAGAAGTCACATTATCACAACCGGAAAAAATATCCTTTCCCAGCTCGACGACCTTGTATCCGTCGATGAATGCCGGGATGCTGTATTCTCCGCTCAGACCGGTCGGCGCCGGAGCTTGATCCAACAGCGTTAAGCTGTTCGGCCTCACTTGATTAATCGTCAGTCCTTTTCCTCCGTCGATCAATATGTGAGTTACGGTAGGCTGATACTTTGTATAAAACTGCATATTATGCTCGATTCCGGAAGTATTGCTGTAAGCCGACGTACAGCCCGCATCTGTATACCATTGTGTCGGCGTCTTATACCCGTTTTTGTGAGGCAGACCGGGGAATACGATCCTTTCTCCTTTTTGGAGTATTGTGGATTTCTTCTCCGTAGATGAATTATAGTTTAAAATGTTGAATACAACTAAAAACTTTTCCTTCTCTTCTTCGCCCTCGTTCTCATAATACCAGTTTTCTATAACGTCAGCGGGTAAAGAATCCAACCGGTCGGTATACTGTTCGTCCTCGTCGCTTCTGTCCGCAACATACGCTGTTTTTTCTTGGCTGGTAGAATTTCTTTCAAGATTAAAGTATTCGGTTGCCTTATCGCAGCCCGGCGTCTTCCGGATCAAAAGCTCATTATCTTCTAATCTTGTCAGCATATCCTTGGAGATTTCGTCGGTCCAAACTCTGCACTCATGAACACCGTACCGGTAGAGTGCGTCAAAGAATTGATAACCTCCGATTATCTCCCGATAAGACTGTGTGTAATCCGAAGCGACACACTCCCCCGAACACCTTGTATACGCTTCGCTCGCGGCTTCATCAATTTTATTGAGTATATAAAGATTGATATTTGCCTGTGCAATCGATCCGGTTCCGCAAATCGTATCCATCAGGTATATGGTCGTTTCTTTGGTGACGTCGATCAAATCGGAGACTCCGCTGCCTAAAAGCACATCGATCGCCGTTCCAATCGTTTCATTAATGGTTTTGAGAATAACTTTCTCTGTTACGGTTTCAGATAATACCTTTCGGAATAGTTCTTCGTCATCCACACTGATATTCGTTATGATTCTGTCTACCGCCTGTCGGAACGCCGGGATATTATCGTAATTATAGGTTCCTTTCATCCGGGACAAAAAAGACTTGAGATATTCGCCGGTGTGTTCTTTCAAAGACAGATAATTCGAAAAGTCTTTGATAAAATCCTTGACCGTTTTTGCTCCGTCGATCGCAATACCAAACTTTTTCATAAAGCTTGCCTCATCCCCTAAAAACGGTATATCCATATCATGGATCACATTTTTTATATTTTTAAGGGTATCAAACGATAACGGATCATTCAGCCCGATCCCGGCGTCGTCCAAAAACACCAGTATCGATTTCTCTAATTCAATGCTGTCGCTTAAATATGAGTTGTATGTACTTTCATCCGATCCCGTCTTTAACAGGATATCCAACAAAACGGCTTCCCACAGCTGTGAGCTGTCCGTAAAGCCGAATTTTGCCTCCCAGCCAAAGCTCAAAACATTTACCAGGAAATACTCCGTAGGCGAATAGTTCTCCTCTATCTCTGTATACAACATCCTCCTGTCAGGTAAAAGATTACTGTTGATATACGCTTTCGCCAGATACTGCCTGAACGGGAAAGCATCCTCCTGCTCCTTCGTGATATCACCGGTAATCTCAAAAACATCATATCTTCCGACGGTGCTTACTCCTGCCAAGGAACGCCAAAAACAAACCGCATACGGTTTACCTCCGCTGAGATATAATTCTGTCTGATTGATATAAGACTCGGAAATACTGTCGTTATAATACTTTTGGTCAGTGGTTCCGCTTTTATTCCACTTCGGTAATCTCTGTTTGTAAATCCCCTTAATACACTCTACGATTTTATCCCAGTCATAATGATTCTGCTGCAAGAATTTGTCGCGGTTCAGTTTCTTGTTATCAGCCAAATTGAAATTATACACCAAGTATTCGGAATACGCCGTCGAAGGCACAAATTTATCCTTGATAACAAGACTCAGAATGTTGTTATTAATGGAATAAGTGTAAGAAATTTCGTGCATATTGTTGCCGTTTCTGCACTCGTCTATACTTTTTTGAAATCTGCTGAGAATAGTATTATTCGCTTCGCTCGCGTCATTACCGTCAAGCAACAGTTTAGGCAATTTGCAGTGAACGGTATAAGCTCCGTCAACGCTTGTAAAGGTCTCGTTGAATGCTTCTTCAACGTAAACCTGACTTGCCGCGCCGACAACAACAGCCGAATTGCTGCAGCTTAAAGCTAATAACACCAAAGAAACGATCATGGACAGTGCCTTTTTTACGATGCTTTTCATGGTAAACCTCCTCAGTTTTCCTAAAAACAGTATCAGGGAATATTTATCCGAATCTACAAAATAGCTCCGATTCTTTACGACGTCTTTATTTTACCATAACCTCTTCCCTCTCTGCAATCCAAAAAACGCCTCACATATTTAGTCATTCTGCACATAGAAATCGCAGGATCCGTAAGCGTTCGGTCGATCATCGGCATTTTCGGCGAACTTTTTTGCGTTTCCAGAAGGGAATTGACAATATTTTCTTGCAGTTTCGGAAAAAATATGTTATGATACAATTAATAATGCGAAAGTATATGCATTATCGGGTAAAACAGTTTAGTCTAGATTGCCGCTGACCGTACGCCTGTTTTGGGGCGGCGCACGGCGATCATCAATAAACACGAAGCAAGCTTGAAAGGAGTTTTGCGATATGTGCGGAATTTGCGGTTTTACAGGACAGCTCGAGACGCGTGAGGATACGCTCCGCCGGATGACGGAGGTCATCACCCACCGCGGTCCCGACGCGGACGGCTTCTACATGGACGATCACGTCGCCATGGGCTTCCGCAGGCTGTCGATCATCGACCTCGAGAACGGCGACCAGCCGATCTACAACGAGGACGGTAATCTGGTACTCACCTATAACGGCGAAAT
>CACYDK010000022.1 GCA_902773155.1 uncultured Ruminococcus sp. | reverse complement strand
TTCGTGATACAGCTCAGTCGCATGATCGTTGCTCTGTAGTTGAGGTTATGGGCAGAAGATGCGGAGATATCGCGCTCCAGGTTGGTATTGCCTGCGGTGCGACCTCGATCCTCGTACCGGAAGTAAGCTACGACGTTGAGCGTGATGTCATTGCTCGTATTGTAAACACACAGAAAACCGGCAAAAAACACTTTATCGTAATCGTTGCCGAGGGTGTAGGCGGAGTTTCGGATCTTTCCAACTATATTGAAAAGCGTCTCGGTATCGAGACCAGAGCTACAGTTCTCGGCCACGTACAGCGCGGCGGCTCGCCGACAGTAAGAGACCGTGTTGTCGCCTCGATAATGGGTCACAAGGCCGTAGACCTTCTTAACGAGGGCAAGGGAAACCGAGTAGTCGCTATGAAAAACGGCGTTATCGTTGATTACGATATCACCGAGGCTCTTGCGATGCCGCGTGTATTTGACAGGGATCTCTACGAGGTCGCCAAGACTATCTCTATTTAAACTACTGCGCATTCCGCAAGTCGTTTTATTGCGGAGTTGCGTAAAATGGGCGTAATCCTGATTGCGCCCATTTTTCAATAATATACGGAAATCTCATATAATAGATGAGAAAAGCTTTTGGGGTTATGATTATGGATAACACTATGCGGGAAATACTGTATTATGGTATCACCCTCGAGAATTACGACGTACTTGATTTTACCGATGATTTTTTGGCCGGAGTAAGAGCTAATTATTTTAACAGCGGTTTGGAAGCTCAGATAAATCGCTCTGTTCAGGTTGTCGGTATGTCGGAATACTCTTTTATGTATGAAATGAAAAAGGGCGCTCAGCTCAGCTGGAAGGTGAATCGTGACGGTGCGCTGTTTCAGTCTGCCGAGCCTGTTTCTCCGGATTCTTACAGGGTCAATACCTTTAACCCGAACGGACGGCTTGTCAAGTCGCATTATTTTGATTACGAACACATGTGGATAAAGTCCGAATTCTATTCAGGCGGTCATTATCCTGATGTTGTGCTTATTCCCGAGACCTTTGAGGATCAACGGGTTATTCTAAAGCTGCAGTATAATCCTGATTCCACAATCCGTTCGTATCTTTATCCAAAGACAGAGCCGCCTGAAAACGGAGATTATTCAGCTCTTGCGTTTACGGATTCCGGATTTCTGTATTATAACTCTATCCCAAATAAAAAGCTCATTTCGAAAACCTTAATCCGCGATGACAGCGTTACAAATTTGGCCGGTTTCAATTTTGATCCTGTAGATTTTGATATGCGCCGAAATTTGAATACGAGCTTCGATATTACCGAATGCGAGTATTTGACCGAGGATAACGGTAATCCGATTCACACCGATACGAATGAGCCTTTCGTAGCGTTATCTGACGACTATGATCCGGATGATTCCGAAGAGTGCAAGATATTCGAAAAAGAAGAGAGAAAACCCGAGCTTGAAATCAACAGCAACGGCTCGAGTTATTCCTATTACGGAGAGATTGACGGCGAAAACCGCCGACACGGACGAGGAAGAACTGTCAGCGAATCCGGGATCACCGCTTATGAGGGTGAATACCGGGAGGATAAACGCGACGGCTTCGGAGCCTTTTATTATAAAAACGGCGAGTTGAACTATGTAGGTAACTGGAGCGAGAATCTTCGTCAGGGCTTTGGCGTTAGCTTCAGCTCTGCCGATAAAACTGCCAGAATCGGTAACTGGAACAAAAATCGCCTCGACGGTGTAGGAGCTCAGTTCGATAAAAACGGCGGCTTTGTTTTTCTCGGTAGTTATGTCAACGGGAAAAAACAGGGCAGAGGAATCACTATCGACAGCGACGGTTCGTTTGTTGTATCGGAGTATAAGGATGACGAAGTTGTCTCTTCGTTTAAAATCGACGATCTGCTGAATAATCTTAAATAAAACACAAATAATATTACCGTTCGAATGAACGGTATTTTTTTTTCAGGAAAAACCATTAAATCTAGTATAAAGGAGCAGTATTTATGAAAAGAATCATAGCGGCGGCGACTCTCGCCCTTATAATGACCTTTACATTTGCCGGCTGTAATACCGCACGGGAAACTATGGACGGAGCAGGCGACGTTGTAAAGGGAATGGGAGAGGACGCATCTGAAGCCGCAAAGGGTATGCAGGATATGCTAACCGAGAATAACGGCGCGGTAACAGACCACAACGGGTTTATAGGAGACAATGATACTCCTACCGACGGCGCGAGGAACTAATTAACCTAACCGGCGAGCGATCGCCGGTTAAAGCTTTTCCAGCTCTTTTTTTAGCTTTTTTATAATTTTTTTCTCAAGCCTTGATATATAAGATTGCGATATTCCGAGAAGATCGGCAACCTGCTTTTGAGTATGCTCTTTTTTGCCGTTGAGCCCGAACCTTAGCTCCATAAT
>CACYDK010000021.1 GCA_902773155.1 uncultured Ruminococcus sp. | reverse complement strand
TCCCGACAACTGGCAGGGACTCAGCTTTGAGACCCTCGACGCTATCCAGCAGCTCACAGGCGAAATGCCCCTCGTTCTTCACGGCGGCACAGGTATTCCGGCTGAAATGATCAAGAAGGCCATCGTACTCGGCGTAAGCAAAATCAACGTTAATACCGAGTGCCAGCTCGCCTTCCAGGAGGCCACAAGAAAGTACATCGAGGCCGGCAAGGATCTCGAGGGCAAGGGCTTCGACCCCAGAAAGCTCCTCGCTCCCGGTACTCAGGCCATCAAGGACACTGTAAAAGAGAAGATGGAACTCTTCGGCTCCGTAGGCAAAGCGTAAGATTTATCTTAAAATACTATAATTAAATGACGGTCGGGCAGACAGGTTCATGCTGAACTTATCTGCCCGACTGCATTTATACACTATCGGTGTGATAAATAAGAATTCGGTGTGAATAAACTTATTATCGTTTGGCGCAAGGGGCGGCTTTGCGTCGACCCTTACACCGGGTTTTTGATAAACTGTATTACTTGAGCGTCAACTTGACCTTAACGGTTTTGGAACCCTTTTGGTATTTCTTAGTTCCCTTGGCGGTCACTTTTACAACTATGGTGTACTTGCCTTTTTTGGCTTTGTTCCACTTTTTGATCGTTATTTTGCCTGCCTTTGATATCGAAAGGTAGCTAAATATCTTCTTCGTTGAGCCCTTTTTGATGAGCTTGTAGCTTACCGTGCCCTTTGCCGCGGTTACTTTCAGCGGAGAGATCTTCTGAGTGTCTCTCTTAAGATCCTTTACCTTGATCTTTTTGGCTTTTACGCTGACCTTCATCGGCTGCTTTTTCTTTGTAGTGTCTGTAGGCTTTTGCTCCTCGTAGGGTTTTCCGTCGGAGGTCATGATCTTATCCGTTGCGGCCTCAAACTGATCCTTGGTCACTGTAACCTGAGATTTAAAAGCGTCGCCCTTAAATACCTGAACCTGAAGCGCAACGGGATTTACGTCAGCGGGGAGGTTAGTTGTGTAAACAGGGATTCCGTCGCAAATCATCGGGGTCGCGGTCAATTCGTATGTAACGAACGCGCCGTTTTCGTCCTGAACAACGAGCTTTATGGTATCGCCGTCGGCAAGCTGTTCCTTGCTCGGCAGATAGTTGAATACCCTTGTGCTTCCGGAGGGCTGAGCCTCAGTCGGCTTTTCGCCGGGCTCTGTCGGCTTGTCGGTCGGAGTAGTGGGTTTTTCGCCGGGTTCTGTGGGCTTGTCGGCCGGAGTAGTGGGTTTTTCGCCGGGTTCGGTCGGCTTATCGCCGGGCTCAGTGGGCTGATCGGCCGGAGTCGACGGGTTTTCGCCTGGCTCAGTGGGCTGATCGGCCGGAGTCGACGGATTTTCGCCGGGCTCTGTGGGCTGATCGGCCGGAGTCGAGGGCTTTTCGCCGGGCTCTGTAGGTTTGTCGCCGGGAGCCTTCGTCGATCCCTCGGTGGGATTCTCGGTGGTGGGAGCCTCTGTACCGGGTTCGGTTGCGGGAAGCGACTTGTTTGTGAGCTGAGTGCCGTCATAGGCGTAGCTGTAAACTGTAAACTCATTCATAACGGGAGTGAGCGTTTTGGCTTCCAGCGATTCGTTGCTCTCGAGAATATATATTTTCTCGCCGTTCTCGTTCTCGTAGGTTTTTTCCGAGGAGAAATTGTAAACATTGTTGTTCTTGACGGCGTAGTTTTTGCCTTCTGAGTCGGCGCATACGTCGCATGTTAAGATCGTGGCTTCATAGCAGGTGAGCTGAACGGGAGTGCTTCCGTTTGCTACGACGTAAAAGCCCAAATCGGAGAATTTCTGTCCGTCCATCTCGCCGATGGACTCGACGATTACATAACAGCCGAAGTCGTCGTTATAGCTTACGCGCTTCATATCCCAGGTTTCAATAACGGTATCGGGATTTCCGTAGGCGTTCATCTTTGTGGTTTTTGTGTACTGGCCGCAGAATACCTCGCCGGGCTCATTGCTGTTTTCGATCTTGTATCTAAAGCCGAAGCCGCCGCTCCACGCGCTGAGCTCTGCGCCGCTCATTGTTTTTTGAACTTCTTTTTTGCTTTCGGCCGTTTTCTTGATGTTTTTAAGGCCTGTTTCGTCCTCTTTGACGGTTGTGTTCACTATGCTGTAGGCCGCGGTTTTTCCGCTGACGCTGTAGCCGGTGTCCTTGGAGAACTCCAGCCTGGAGGCGTAAAAGGCCTCGGAGCTCTGTTCAAGACTGATTCCGTAATCTCCGGTGCTGTCCACAGTCAGGAAGCCGTCGCCTATAACGCTGAGTCCGCCGTTGTTGACCGTGATCTGGCCGAGCTCGCATACGCCCTTTACGCTGAGCTTGAAATTACTGCCCATATAATATGTGGCGAGCTTGGCGTCGGGCGCCTTGAAATTGTCGAGAGTAAGTGTGTTTGATTCGGAGTCGTAGGAGATTCCCTGGACTTCGTTTAATTTTTTATAGCCCGAGAGCGTTTTAACAACCAGAAGAGTCTCCTCGGTTGCGTTGTCCAGATATATGCTGGGCTTAGCTCCGCGCTCTATCGTTCCCTCGGCCTCGAAACTATTTCCGCCGTAGGAGAAGTCGTGGTAATAAACTGTCTCGCCGGTGAGAACGGGAGAGAGATCGCTTATACTTACCTCCTCGTTTTTTGTAAGGATGTAGAGTTCGGTTCCGTTGTGATCCGCCTTGTTGTCCTCCGAGAAGGTGTAGACGTCGTTGCTCCAGTTGACGACGAAGTTGGAGCTTTCGCCGTTTTCGTAAATATCCATTTCTCCCCAGTCTTCGAGCTGCTTACAGGGGATTCTCACTTTGTCGTCGTCCTTTTTGACCAGGGAATACTTTGAGCTTTCGAGCTCGTCGGGGTAAATCTTGAGCGGTTCAGAGGAATCGTCCTTATCCGCTTCAACGGGAGCGCTCAGATAATATGTGTTATCGGACTCGCTGAAGGTGCACTTGTAGACCTCAAAGTAGTTGGTGTCGAGGTCGCCGTCATAGTATTCCAGTCCGCAGAAATCGCCCTCTGAGTCGGAGCAGGTCATAAGATAGGCGTTTTCGTACGTAAAGTAATTGCCGGCCCTGACCTTTTTGGTTACGCTCTCGAAGTTTTCGCTGTCGATATGCAGCTCCTGAACCTCGGTGCCGGCTATTGTGAGCACTTTGTTGGAGTCAGTGCTACTGCTGAAAAACTTTATCGCGGAATCCGAGCATGTTACTCTGAGATTTACAGACTTTCCGACGCTTAAGGCGGAAGGATAATAATTGCCGTAAGCAGGCTTGAACTCAATGCCGCATGGGGAATCCGTTTTGATTTCAAGGTCTCCCGTGCCCGTGATCTCGATACAGCTGTGATAGGCGGAAATATAATTCAGGAAGCACTCGCCCAGGACGCATATGCGGAAATTCTCACCCATAGAGTAAACCTCCAGATATTTGTCCGGCAGATTTACGCTGTTGAGCGTAAGGGTGTTCGTTTCCTCGTCGTAGCTGGCTCCGGGGACAGCGTCCGGGTTATAACCGTCCCAGTCCAAAAGCGTAAGAGTACTGCCTTTATCGCTTTTGAATACAATGGTTTTAAATGATCCGCCTGAAGGGGCTTTTTTTGTTTCCGCAGCGTTTGCGCCGAGGGTGAAAACGCTGAGAAGCATCAATACCGCCAATACAACGGAAACAGACTTTTTTAAGTATCTCATAACTTACCTCCTCATACTGTTACCAAATAAACCTCTTTGACATCTGCCGCGCTAAATCCTGCATAACAGCTTTATCTGACTTGTTTTGCAAAAACTTTCGGCCTACGTTTGCAGAGGTTAGCAATTGAAAACAGTATTTTTTATTAAGGTAATTATAACATAGATTACCAAAATAATGTTGCACAAATTTATTTGTTAATATATATGCGAACTGCACAAAGGCAAGCCGGGCAGATGAGCTGATTAGAGTCAGCCCGTCTGCCCGGTCATAGTGCTTATTAATTATCGGCCTTGCGCTATGGCGTTCCGATTATTTCTTGCCTCTGTAGTCAACATGCCAGAGATCCTTAGCGTATTCGATGATAGCGCGGTCGGAGCTGAACTTGCCGGAGTTAGCAACGTTCATAAGGCACTTTCTGCCGAAGGCTACGCGGTCGGAATAATCAGCGTTAGCCTGAATCTTCTTCTCAACATAATCCATAAGATCATAGAGTACGAAGTAGTGGTCGGCCTTGTGCCAGGACGCGCCGTCGAGAAGAGCCTTGTGGAGCTCGGCGAAGCTTCCCTCACCCTGAGCGCCGCCGTCGGAAACGGTACCGTCGATGAGAGTATCGACAACCGCTCTGATCTCGGCGTTCTCGTCATAGATAGCGCGGGGATTGTAGTTGTCCTTGATAGCCTCTACGTCCTCAACTCTTGCGCCGAAGATATACTCGTTCTCTACGCCTGCCTGCTCGGCGATCTCGATGTTGGCGCCGTCCCAGGTTCCGAGTGTTACCGCACCGTTGATCATGAACTTCATGTTACCGGTACCGGAAGCCTCTGTGCCTGCGAGCGAGGTCTGCTCGGAGATGTCGGCTGCTGTAACAATTCTCTCGGCGTAGCTTACGTTGTAGTTGGAGCAGTATACGACCTGGAGCTTGTTCTTGGTGTCGGGATCGTTGTTTACGAGGTTA